>NZ_QETJ01000097.1:0-18159 GCF_003105095.1 Pseudomonas sp. NDM
GCGATAGCGTCGGGTCAGTCACCATCAATGTTGAATGGTATACCGCTATCGCGAGCAGGCTCACTCCTACAGGGGATTTGTGTTGTGTTCGGAAACACAAACCCCGACACAAGGCCGGGGTCTGTTTACCGCATTACAACCTTAAACCAGCGCAGCGATCGCTTTGTTGAAGGTTGCGCTTGGGCGCATGGCCTTGCTGATCAGCTCGGCGTCGGCGTGGTAGTAACCGCCGATGTCGACTGGCTTGCCCTGAACGGCGTTGAGCTCGGCAACGATGGTCGCTTCGTTCTCGGTCAGCGTCTTGGCCAGAGTCGCGAACTGCGCTTGCAGTGCAGCGTCTTCAGTCTGGGCGGCCAGGGCCTGAGCCCAGTACATCGCCAGGTAGAAGTGGCTGCCGCGGTTGTCGATGTTGCCGACTTTGCGCGATGGCGACTTGTTGTTGTCGAGGAACTGGCCAGTGGCCTGGTCCAGAGTTTTCGACAGCACCAGCGCTTTCGGGTTGTTGTAGTTCACGCCCAGATGCTCGAGGGAAGCGGCGAGGGCGAGGAACTCACCCAGCGAATCCCAGCGCAGGAAGTTTTCTTCAACCAGTTGCTGCACGTGCTTCGGAGCCGAGCCGCCGGCGCCGGTTTCGAACAGGCCACCGCCGTTCATCAGCGGCACGATCGACAGCATCTTGGCGCTGGTGCCCAGTTCCATGATCGGGAACAGGTCGGTCAGGTAGTCGCGCAGTACGTTGCCGGTCACCGAAATGGTGTCCTTGCCTTCGCGGGTGCGCTGCAGGGTGTACTTCATCGCATCGACCGGGGCCATGATCTGGATGTCCAGACCGCTGGTGTCGTGATCCTTCAGATAAGCCTGAACCTTCTCGATCACCACGCCATCGTGAGCGCGCATCGGGTCGAGCCAGAAGATCGCCGGCGTGCTGCTCGCGCGAGCACGGTTGACGGCCAGTTTGACCCAGTCCTGGATCGGCGCGTCTTTGGTCTGGCACATGCGGAAGATGTCGCCGGCTTCGACAGCCTGCTCCATCAGCAGCTTGCCTTTGCTGTCGGTGACGCGAACGACGCCGTCAGCCTTGATCTGGAAGGTCTTGTCGTGAGAGCCGTACTCTTCGGCTTTCTTCGCCATCAGGCCAACGTTTGGCACGCTGCCCATAGTGGTCGGATCGAAAGCGCCATTGGCTTTGCAGTCTTCGATCACGGCCTGGTAGATGGTCGCGTAGCAGCGATCCGGGATAACTGCCTTGGTGTCGTGCAGCTGACCATCGGTGCCCCACATCTTGCCGGAGTCACGGATCATCGCCGGCATCGAGGCGTCGACGATGACGTCGCTCGGCACGTGCAGGTTGGTGATGCCTTTGTCGGAGTTGACCATCGCCAGCGATGGACGAACGGCGTAGACCGCGGCGATATCCGCTTCGATCTGCGCTTGCTGCTCGGCCGGCAGGGCCTTGATGCGCGCGTACAGATCGCCGATGCCGTTGTTCAGGTTGAAGCCGATCTGGTTCAGCACGTCAGCGTGTTTGGTCAGTGCGTCTTTATAGAACTCGGCAACGATCTGGCCGAACATGATCGGGTCGGAAACCTTCATCATGGTTGCTTTCAAGTGCACCGAGAGCAGTACGCCCTGAGCCTTGGCGCTTTCGATCTCGGCAGCGATGAACGCGCGCAGAGCGTTTTTGCTCATTACGGCGCAGTCGAGGATCTCGCCAGCCTGAACGGTGGTTTTCTCTTTCAGAACGGTAGCGCTACCGTCCTTGGCGACCAGCTCGATCTTCACTGCGTCAGCGGCGTCGATCAGGACAGCTTTTTCGCTGCCGTAGAAATCGCCGGTGCTCATGTGAGCGACGTGAGACTTGGAGTCCTTGGCCCAGGCGCCCATTTTGTGCGGGTGCTTGCGCGCGTAGTTCTTCACCGACAGCGGAGCGCGGCGGTCGGAGTTGCCTTCACGCAGAACCGGGTTCACGGCGCTGCCCTTGACCTTGTCGTAGCGCGCCTTGGCGTCTTTGTCGGCGTCGCTGGTCACGGTTTCCGGGTAATCCGGCAGGTTGTAGCCCTGTGCCTGCAATTCTTTGATCGCGGCTTGCAGCTGTGGCACCGATGCACTGATGTTCGGCAGCTTGATGATGTTGGCTTCAGGCGTAACGGCCAGGTCGCCCAGTTCGGCGAGGTGGTCGGCTACGGCTTTGTCGCCCAGTTGCTCGGGGAAGCTTGCCAGGATGCGCGCTGCAAGAGAGATATCGCGGGTTTCCACGGCGATATCGGCCGAGGCGGTGTAAGCCTCGATGATCGGCAGCAGGGAATAGGTGGCGAGGGCAGGAGCTTCGTCGGTGAAGGTATAGATGATCTTCGAGCGGGTGGGCATATTCGGATTAACTCTCTCTTCTTTGCTAAAGCGTGCGCAGAAACTCGAGGGGCGCCGGGTAAGCGCGTTCGTTCAAAGTCATCCATGAACCGAATGTCGAGATTCTTCGCGGTGATGTTGGGTGCATCAGTAGAGCGTCAAGCAGTCAGGCTGCGGTAACAACCCGACCAATCAGGCGGAAAGTCTCGTGCTAGAGAGGCCAGCCGTCGTGACCCTGTGGTCAGCGGGCGGCATTATACATAGGTAGCTGGCAATCTGCCGATGGTTCATATGCAACGATTCTCGTCCATTGGTCTAAAGGTCGCAGGGCGGCACCGGGCAAAGACTCGTTACGAATGCTGGAGTTTGGCGCTTTTCCCTTTGCTTTCAGGCTTGTACGAAACGAGATGTGCGGGGTGGCGGAACATAGGGTTTGCGTGTTGATTCAACTGGGTTACGCTCGAAGCAAGCCAGATGTTCAATCCAAACAATGGAGTTCAGCATGGGTTACAAGAAGATTCAGGTTCCAGCCGTCGGCGACAAAATCACCGTCAATGCAGACCATTCTCTCAATGTTCCTGATAACCCGATCATCCCCTTCATCGAAGGTGACGGTATTGGTGTCGACATCAGTCCGGTGATGATCAAGGTTGTCGATGCTGCTGTTGAAAAGGCCTACGGCGGCAAGCGCAAGATTTCCTGGATGGAAGTCTACGCTGGCGAAAAAGCCACCCAGGTTTACGATCAGGACACCTGGCTGCCGCAGGAAACCCTCGACGCCGTCAAGGATTACGTAGTCTCCATCAAAGGCCCGCTGACCACCCCGGTCGGTGGCGGCATCCGCTCGCTGAACGTGGCCCTGCGTCAGCAACTCGACCTGTACGTCTGCCTGCGCCCGGTGCGCTGGTTCGAAGGCGTGCCAAGCCCGGTGAAAAAGCCCGGCGATGTCGACATGACCATCTTCCGCGAGAACTCCGAAGACATTTATGCCGGCATCGAGTGGAAGGCCGGTTCGCCGGAAGCCACCAAGGTAATCAAATTCCTTAAAGAAGAAATGGGCGTCACCAAGATCCGTTTCGACGAAAACTGCGGCATCGGCGTCAAGCCTGTATCCCGCGAAGGCACCAGGCGCCTGGCGCGCAAGGCCCTGCAATACGTGGTCGACAATGACCGCGACTCGCTGACCATCGTGCACAAAGGCAACATCATGAAGTTCACCGAAGGTGCCTTCAAGGAATGGGCCTACGAGGTGGCGGCCGAAGAGTTCGGCGCGACCCTGCTCGATGGCGGCCCGTGGATGCAGTTCAAGAACCCGAAAACCGGCAAGAACGTTGTGGTCAAGGACGCCATCGCCGACGCCATGCTCCAGCAGATCCTGCTGCGCCCGGCCGAGTACGATGTGATCGCCACTCTCAACCTCAACGGTGATTACCTGTCAGATGCCCTGGCGGCGGAAGTGGGCGGTATCGGCATTGCGCCGGGTGCCAACCTTTCCGACACCGTGGCGATGTTCGAAGCGACCCACGGTACCGCGCCGAAATATGCCGGCAAGGACCAGGTCAACCCGGGCTCGCTGATTCTCTCGGCCGAGATGATGTTGCGTCACATGGGCTGGACTGAAGCGGCGGACCTGATCATCAAGGGCACCAACGGTGCGATCGGGGCGAAGACTGTTACTTATGATTTCGAGCGTTTGATGGATGGCGCCAAGCTGGTTTCGTCTTCGGGGTTCGGGGATGCGTTGATTTCGCATATGTAAAAGTTACAGGCACATGAAAACCGCCTGACTCGATGGGTTGAGTCAGGCGGTTTTTTTCTCAGCGTATTCAGGCAGGAATCAGTCAGCTCATCGCCTTGGCAGTTGCGGCAGCGGCAGCTGCGCCGACAGCGGCAGTTTCAGAAGCGGTGGATGGTTCGATGATTACGGATTCAATGGCTACCGCATGCAGGCCCTTCGGACCTTGCACGATCTCGAATTTCACCGTCTGGCCCGCTTTCAGCGTCTTGTACCCGTCCATCAGGATGGCCGAGTAGTGGGCGAAGAAATCAATGTCCTTGCCATCCTCATCGCGGCCTTCCCGGGAGTCGGTATTGATAAAGCCGAATCCCTTGGCATTGTTGAACCATTTCACCTTGCCGACAGCCATGCTCAAATCCCTCTGCAACAGACTCCATCGCTGGAGTATCATCCACGACATCCGCAATCGAATTCGATAAAAGAATTGACTCCGCGGATCTTTTTTACCCACTGTGGGCTCTATTGGTTGTAACACCGTTTTCCCGATAGTCAAGGTGACCGGGCAGTCGTAGTTGAAAACGTGTGCAACCGCCCCCACCACTGTATTCGCACAACTGACGAACCTTTTTTTCCATGCATGCAATCAGCCAGATTCGACTAACATTCAATCAGGATCGCCCGCTTCTCCAAAAGGATCTTCCACAGGAGCACGACGACGATTCGGCAGGCGTTGCTGTTCAGGAAGCAAAGCCCGCGTTACAGGCGCCGCCGATGTACAAGGTGGTTTTGTTCAATGATGACTACACACCGATGGATTTCGTCGTCGAAGTGCTCGAGGTGTTTTTTAACCTGAATCGCGAGCTGGCGACCAAGGTCATGCTGGCCGTCCATACAGAAGGCCGGGCAGTATGTGGAGTGTTTACCCGCGACATCGCCGAGACAAAGGCCATGCAGGTCAACCAGTACGCCAGGGAAAGCCAGCATCCGCTACTCTGTGAAATCGAGAAGGACGGTTAATCGCCGACCACTTGGGTATGAGGTGAAGCTATGTTAAACCGCGAGCTCGAAGTCACCCTCAATCTAGCCTTCAAGGAGGCTCGTTCGAAGCGTCATGAGTTCATGACCGTCGAACATCTCCTGCTGGCCCTATTGGATAATGAGGCTGCCGCCACCGTTTTGCGTGCCTGCGGCGCAAACCTCGACAAACTCAAGCATGATTTGCAGGAGTTCATCGACTCCACCACGCCATTGATCCCCGTGCATGACGAGGATCGTGAGACCCAGCCAACCCTGGGCTTCCAGCGTGTCCTGCAGCGTGCTGTTTTTCACGTACAGAGCTCGGGCAAACGCGAAGTGACCGGCGCCAACGTGCTGGTCGCCATCTTCAGTGAGCAAGAGAGTCAGGCAGTGTTCCTGCTGAAACAGCAGAGCGTTGCGCGCATCGATGTCGTCAACTACATCGCCCACGGCATTTCCAAAGTACCGGGGCACGGCGATCACTCTGAAGGTGAACAAGATATGCAGGACGACGAGGGCGGTGAGTCTTCTTCTTCAGGCAATCCTCTGGATGCTTATGCCAGCAACCTCAACGAACTCGCGCGCCAGGGTCGCATCGATCCGTTGGTCGGCCGCGAATCGGAAGTCGAGCGTGTCGCGCAGATTCTCGCGCGCCGGCGCAAGAACAACCCGCTGCTGGTCGGCGAAGCAGGCGTGGGTAAAACCGCGATTGCCGAAGGTCTGGCCAAGCGCATCGTCGACAACCAGGTGCCGGATCTGCTGGCCAATGCGGTTGTTTATTCCCTCGATCTCGGCGCTCTGCTCGCGGGCACCAAGTATCGCGGTGATTTCGAGAAGCGTTTCAAGGCGCTGCTCAATGAGCTGAAGAAACGTCCGCAGGCGATCCTGTTCATCGACGAGATCCACACCATCATTGGTGCGGGTGCTGCCTCCGGTGGCGTGATGGATGCGTCCAACCTGCTCAAGCCGCTGCTGTCGTCTGGCGACATTCGCTGCATCGGTTCGACTACGTTTCAGGAATTTCGCGGCATCTTCGAGAAGGACCGTGCCTTGGCGCGTCGTTTCCAGAAGGTCGATGTCGTCGAGCCGTCCGTGGAAGACACCATCGGTATCCTGCGTGGCCTGAAAGGGCGTTTCGAGCAGCATCACAACATCGAGTACAGCGACGAGTCGTTGCGTGCCGCTGCCGAACTGGCGTCGCGCTACATCAATGACCGGCACATGCCGGACAAGGCCATCGACGTGATCGACGAGGCGGGCGCCTATCAGCGTCTGCAACCGGTGGAGATGCGCGTCAAGCGAATCGAAGTGCCACAGGTCGAAGACATCGTTGCGAAGATCGCGCGGATTCCGCCTAAGCACGTCACCAGTTCCGACAAGGAGCTGCTGCGTAATCTGGAGCGTGACCTGAAGCTGACCGTGTTTGGTCAGGACGCGGCGATCGACTCGCTGTCGACCGCGATCAAGCTGTCCCGCGCCGGGCTCAAGTCGCCTGACAAGCCAGTCGGTTCGTTCCTGTTCGCAGGGCCTACCGGTGTCGGTAAAACCGAGGCTGCGCGGCAACTGGCCAAGGCTTTGGGGATTGAACTGGTTCGCTTCGACATGTCCGAGTACATGGAGCGTCACACCGTATCGCGTCTGATCGGTGCACCTCCAGGCTATGTCGGATTCGATCAGGGCGGTCTGTTGACCGAGGCGATTACCAAGCAGCCGCACTGTGTATTGCTGCTCGACGAAATCGAGAAGGCGCATCCGGAAGTCTTCAATCTGCTGTTGCAGGTCATGGACCACGGCACGCTGACCGATAACAACGGGCGCAAGGCGGACTTCCGCAACGTGATCGTGATCATGACCACCAACGCCGGTGCCGAAACGGCCGCGCGGGCTTCGATCGGTTTCACCCATCAGGATCACTCCTCTGATGCGATGGAAGTGATCAAGAAGAGCTTTACACCGGAATTCCGTAACCGTCTGGACACCATTATCCAGTTTGGTCGCCTCAGCCATGAGGTCATCAAAAGCGTGGTGGACAAGTTCCTCACCGAACTGCAGGCGCAGCTGGAAGACAAGCGCGTGTTGCTCGAGGTTACCGATGCGGCGCGCAGCTGGCTGGCGGCGGGTGGTTACGATTCGGCAATGGGCGCACGTCCGATGGCGCGTCTGATTCAGGACAAGATCAAGCGTCCGTTGGCGGAGGAGATTCTGTTTGGCGAACTGGCCGAGCATGGCGGTGTGGTGCACATCGACATCAAGGACGGGGAGTTGACGTTTGACTTCGAGACTACTGCGGAAATGGCCTGACGGTCGTGTATTAAGAGGGCGCCTTCGGGCGCCTTTTTGCTGTTTGTCGTTTGGGGGTTTTGGGTGAATATCCGTTGCTGCGGTTACGGCTGCTTAGGGTTTCGCCCTGACGGCGACTCACATTTTTTACAAACGCCTAAAAAAGTAAGCAAAAAAACGCTTGCTCCTGCGTTAGGCCCTCGCAGGCTCGGGTTCCTTCGCTGCGGGATCGATCCGCTCAGCCTTCCGACGTCGCCCGTGGATCAAGATCAAAAGCACTCGAGCTAACGCTCATTGTTGAGTGGTGAAAAGCGTGTGGTCTGCTTTGGATCTGCGTTGGATTCGCCCCTCACCCCAGCCCTCTCCCGAGGGAGAGGGGGCCGATTTGTGTGGTGTTCAAAACCTGCATTCAACTCGGTATCTCACGTCGGCGTACCTCGCCTAAACACCGCGGTCAGTCCCCTCTCCCTCCGGGAGAGGGCTAGGGTGAGGGGCTCTTGATCCGGCTTTTGATCTTTTGCCCCTTTGGCAGGCTTCGTTACGGGATCAATCCCGTAACGAAGGAACCCCGATCCCCAGCGAGCGGGCTGAACGCCGGGGCAAAGCCTTTTGGGTTACCTTTTTGGCGTTTGGAAAAGGTGACTCGCTGTAAGAGCGAAACCGCCAGCGGCCGCACCCGAAAAAATGGATATACACACAAACCAATAAAGCGCAGATACAAAAACGCCCGGCATAACCCGGGCGTTCTGTATTGACTTGATTAACGAGCGCGGTAAGTGATCCGCCCTTTGCTCAAATCATAGGGCGTCAGCTCGACGCGCACTTTGTCACCGGTAAGAATACGAATGTAGTTCTTGCGCATCTTGCCGGAAATATGCGCGGTTACGACGTGCCCATTTTCCAACTCCACACGAAACATGGTGTTGGGCAGGGTGTCGACGACAGTGCCTTCCATTTCGAAGCTGTCTTCTTTCGACATGCAGTAAAGCCCTCGGTATCCAATGAATGGCCCGGTGCAACTGCGCCAGGCAAAAGCGGCGTGCATTGTGCCCGAAAAATGGGGTTTACGCCAAGGGGTTTAGGCCGTGGGTTTAGTTCAGGACGACCCAGCGCTGATTGATCAGCAATTCAATGGGCCGATATTGCGTCTTGTAGTTCATCTTTTTGCAGTTCTTGATCCAGTAACCCAGGTACACCGCCTCAAGGCCCAAGCGCTGGCTCTCGGCGATTTGCCAGAGGATCGCGTAACGACCGAGGCTGCGCCGTTCTTCGTTCGGTTCGTAGAAGGTGTACACCGCCGACAGACCGTTTGGCAGCAGGTCGGTGACCGCCACCGCGAGCAGCCGTCCGTCGAGTCGGAACTCGTAGAAGCGCGAGAAGGGTAGATCACGTACCAGAAACGTCGAGAACTGATCACGGCTCGGCGGGTACATGTCGCCGTCGGCATGACGCTGTTCGATGTAGCGCTGGTACAGGTCGAAGTATTCTTCACTGAACTGCGGTTTGACTGGCTGCACTTGCAAATCGGCGTTGCGTTTGTAGATTCGCTTTTGCTGGCGGTTGGCAATGAACTGGGCCGAAGGAATGCGCGCAGGCACGCACGCATTGCAATTCTGGCAATGCGGCCGGTACAGGTGATCGCCGCTGCGACGAAAGCCCATTTCCGACAGATCTGCGTAGACGTGCACATCCATGGGCTGACTCGGGTCGAGAAACAGCGTCGTGGCCTGCTCCTCGGGCAGATAACTGCAAGAGTGGGGCTGAGTGGCATAGAACTTCAAACGCGCCAACTCGGTCATGAATCAACCCTCGGGATAAGCTGGTGGATTAAGTGTAAGCCACCTGCGCAAAAGTCGCTCAGCAAACCCAGGTCGCCGAATTCGGTTGATCGAGATGGCGCTGCAGATAGTCGGCGAATTCCCTGCGCGGAATCGACCGTGCACCGAGGCTGTGAAGGTGGTCGGTCGGCATCTGGCAGTCGATCAGGACAAAGCCGGCGGCTTTCAAATGCTGCACCAGGGTGGCGAAGCCGTACTTGGAAGCGTTGTCGGCGCGGCTGAACATCGACTCGCCAAAAAACAATCGACCCATCGCCAGGCCATACAGGCCGCCAACCAGTTGTCCATCGTCCCGGACTTCAACCGAATGGGCGAAACCGCGCCGATGCAGTTCGACGTAGGCATCCTGCATGGCTTCAGTGATCCAGGTGCCATCGGCGTAATCACGGGGCGCAGCGCAGGCCTGGATAACGGCGGCGAAATCCTGATCGAAGGTCACTTGATAGCGTTGCTTGCGCAGCAACTTGCCGAGACTGCGCGAGACGTGCAGTTCGTCGGGAAGCAGCACGGTGCGCGGATCCGGCGACCACCAGAGAATCGGTTGGCCCTCGGAGAACCAGGGAAAACAGCCGTGGCGATAGGCCTGGATCAGCCGGTCAGCGGAGAGATCACCACCGGCGGCGAGCAGTCCGTTTGGCTCGCGCATGGCTTTTTCCAGGGGCGGAAAGGTCAGGGAATTACGTTGTAACCAAGTCAGCATGGCATCCAGGCTTGCAGAAGGGGAGGGCGATCAGGAGGGCGCGCAGCCCCGCGAAAGAGTTTGCCGCGAAACGGCGCCGATGTCCTGCACAGATGTCAGGTGCGATGACTGTCGAGCTGCAACTTGATGTGTCGCCCGTGGTCGTAAGCGTCACCGTATCGATGCCTGCTTGGCATTTCTGTCCGCCATATCCGACCAGCCTCGCTACGTTCATCAAATACAGCTCATAAGCCTTTGTCACGCAAGACAATGCATGCTCCAATTGCAACGCGATTCCCATGCGTTTGGCTATGCTTAAGGCTGAGCGCTCAAGCATGGCGTCGGGCGCACAAACCCGTACAATGCCGGGTTGTGACGGGCTTTTCGCTGTGTGGAGTGTTTATGGCTGTGTTTATAAAACCAGTGGCACAGTGTTAAAAGTAGTCTCAGTTGAGCTTTTCACCTTTTTACCTGCCTGGATCGGGCAGTTTTTTATCGTCATTCAATAGATGGACGCGCCTTGGGCGCAGGAAAAGAAGCGTTTTGAAGAAGACCACCGAAGCACCCAAAACAGTCGTTCCGCTCTGGCGCCAACAGCTGCACTACCGGCTCAAGGAAGGTGCATTGATCGCCATTGGCGCCTTGTGCCTGTTCCTGATGATGGCTTTGCTGACTTACGGGAAGGACGATCCGGGCTGGAGTCATAACAGCAAGATCGACGACGTGCAGAACTTCGGCGGTCCGGCAGGCTCGTACAGCGCCGATATCCTGTTCATGGTGCTCGGTTACTTCGCCTATATCTTTCCGCTGCTGCTGGCGGTCAAGGCGTACCAGATCTTCCGTCAACGCCACGAACCGTGGCAGTGGAGCGGCTGGCTGTTCTCCTGGCGCCTGATCGGTCTGGTGTTCCTGGTGCTCTCGGGTGCTGCGCTGGCGCACATTCATTTCCATGCCGCGACCGGTCTGCCGGCTGGCGCTGGCGGGGCCTTGGGCGAAAGCCTTGGCGATCTGGCGAAAAATGCGCTGAACATTCAGGGCAGTACGCTGCTGTTCATCGCTCTGTTCCTCTTCGGCCTGACCGTATTTACCGACCTGTCGTGGTTCAAGGTGATGGATGTCACCGGCAAGATCACCCTTGATCTGTTCGAACTGTTCCAGGGCGCGCTCAACCGCTGGTGGTCGGCGCGCACCGAGCGCAAGCAACTGGTGGCGCAACTGCGTGAGGTCGATGACCGCGTACATGATGTGGTCGCACCCACTGTCACCGACAAGCGTGAGCAGGCCAAGGTCAAGGAGCGCCTGATCGAGCGCGAGCAAGCGCTGAGCAAGCACATGTCCGATCGCGAGAAGCAGGTGCCTCCGGTCATCGCGCCGGCACCGGCCAAGGCGCCAGAGCCGAGCAAGCGCGTGCAGAAAGAGAAACAGGCGCCGTTGTTCGTCGACAGCGCGGTGGAAGGCACCTTGCCGCCGATCTCGATTCTTGATCCTGCGGAAAAGAAACAACTCAACTATTCGCCTGAGTCGCTGGCAGCCGTCGGCCACTTGCTGGAAATCAAGCTCAAGGAATTCGGTGTCGAAGTCACGGTGGATTCGATTCATCCGGGCCCGGTGATTACCCGTTACGAGATCCAGCCTGCCGCTGGGGTAAAAGTCAGCCGCATCGCCAACCTGGCGAAAGACCTTGCACGCTCCCTGGCGGTAACCAGCGTGCGGGTGGTCGAGGTGATTCCGGGCAAGACCACCGTCGGTATCGAAATTCCCAACGAAGACCGTCAGATCGTGCGCTTCTCCGAAGTGCTGTCGACGCCCGAGTACGACAATTTCAAATCCCCGGTCACCCTGGCGCTCGGTCACGACATCGGTGGCAAGCCGGTCATCACCGACCTGGCGAAGATGCCGCACCTTTTGGTGGCCGGTACCACCGGTTCCGGTAAGTCCGTGGGCGTGAACGCGATGATCCTGTCGATCCTGTTCAAGTCCGGCCCGGACGACGCCAAGCTCATCATGATCGACCCGAAAATGCTCGAGCTGTCGATCTACGAAGGCATTCCGCATTTGTTGTGCCCGGTGGTGACCGACATGAAGGACGCCGCCAACGCCTTGCGCTGGAGCGTTGCCGAGATGGAGCGGCGCTACAAGCTGATGGCGAAGATGGGCGTGCGTAACCTGTCCGGCTTCAACGCCAAGGTCAAGGAAGCCCAGGATGCCGGCGAGCCATTGAGTGATCCGCTGTACAAGCGTGAAAGCATTCACGACGAAGCGCCGCTGCTGCAGAAACTGCCGACCATTGTCGTGGTGGTCGACGAATTCGCCGACATGATGATGATCGTCGGCAAGAAGGTTGAAGAACTGATCGCGCGTATCGCGCAGAAGGCGCGTGCGGCGGGCATCCACTTGATCCTCGCAACCCAGCGCCCTTCGGTGGACGTGATCACCGGTCTGATCAAGGCCAACATCCCGACTCGCATGGCGTTCCAGGTGTCGAGCAAGATCGACTCGCGGACCATCATCGACCAGGGTGGCGCCGAGCAACTGCTGGGTCACGGTGACATGCTCTACATGCCGCCGGGTACCAGTTTGCCGATCCGGGTGCACGGCGCGTTCGTCTCCGACGATGAGGTTCACCGTGTGGTCGAGGCGTGGAAACTGCGCGGCGCGCCGGAATACAACGACGACATCCTAAACGGTGTCGAAGAGGCGGGCAGCGGCTTTGAAGGCAGTAGCGGTGGTGGCGACGGTGATGATCCGGAAGCCGACGCGCTGTATGACGAAGCGGTGCAGTTCGTCCTCGAAAGCCGTCGCGCGTCGATTTCCGCTGTTCAGCGCAAGCTGAAGATCGGCTACAACCGCGCCGCGCGGATGATCGAGGCGATGGAAATGGCCGGTGTCGTCACGTCAATGAACACCAACGGTTCGCGTGAAGTCCTGGCCCCGGGCCCGGTACGCGACTGAAACGCAATGACTCGGGCGGCGCAATGACGCGCCGCCCGCTTTCCCACGTATTCAAGAGGACTCCAATGCGCCTTATCCGCATGCTGTTGCCAGTACTGGCGCTGACCACGCTCACGGCCCACGCCGATGAAAAGGACGTGGCGCGCCTGACTCAATTGCTGGAAACATCGAAAACCCTGTCGGCAAATTTTTCCCAGTTGACCCTCGACGGCGGCGGTACGCAGTTGCAGGAAACCACCGGCAACATGACCCTGCAGCGTCCGGGTCTGTTCTACTGGCACACCAACGCACCGGCCGAGCAGACCATGGTCTCCGATGGCAAGAAAGTCACCCTGTGGGACCCGGACCTGGAACAGGCAACCATCAAGAAGCTCGACGAGCGTCTGACCCAGACCCCGGCGCTGCTGCTGTCCGGTGATGTCTCGAAGATCAGCCAGAGCTTCGATATCAGCGCGAAAGAGGCGGGCGGTGTGATCGACTTCACCCTCAAGCCGAAGACCAAGGACACCCTCTTCGACAATCTGCGCCTGTCGTTCCGCAACGGTCTGCTCAATGACATGCAACTGATCGACAGCGTCGGCCAGCGCACCAATATCCTGTTTACCGGTGTCAAGGCCAACGAAGCGGTGCCGGCATCCAAATTCAAATTCGACATTCCCAAGGGTGCCGACGTCATCCAGGAATAAACGCCAGGTTCCGTGTCGGAGCTATTGTGGCGAGGGAGCTTGCTCCCGCTGGACTGCGCAGCAGGCCCCGCTTCTGAATGAAGAGCGGGGCTGCTTCGCGCCCCGACGGGAGCAAGCTCTCTCGCCACAGGTTTAAAAAATCAGAGGTTTCAACGCTACGTGATGGATCTGTTTCGCAGTGTACCGATTGCCCAACCCTTGGCCGCGCGTCTGCGTGCGGCCAATCTGGATGAGTACGTCGGTCAGGAACACGTGCTCGCTCGCGGCAAGCCTCTGCGTGAGGCGCTGGAGCAGGGCGCGCTGCATTCGATGATCTTCTGGGGCCCTCCGGGCGTGGGTAAGACCACCCTGGCGCGGTTGCTCGCAGAAGTCTCCGATGCGCACTTCGAAACCGTCTCGGCAGTACTCGCCGGGGTCAAGGAGATCCGTCAGGCGGTTGAGATCGCCAAGCAGCAGGCCGGCCAGTACGGCAAGCGCACGATCCTGTTTGTCGACGAAGTGCACCGCTTCAACAAGTCGCAGCAGGACGCCTTTCTGCCGTACGTTGAAGACGGCACGCTGATCTTCATCGGCGCCACCACCGAAAACCCTTCGTTCGAACTCAACAACGCATTGTTGTCGCGTGCCCGGGTCTATGTGCTGAAAAGCCTCGACGAAGCGGCGTTGCGCAAGCTGGTGCACCGCGCGCTTACCGAAGAGCGCGGGTTGGGCAAGCGCAACCTGACGCTGAGCGATGAAGGTTTTCAGATGTTGCTGTCCGCCGCCGATGGCGATGGCCGGCGTCTGCTCAATCTGCTGGAGAACGCCTCCGATCTGGCCGAAGACAACAGCGAAATCGGCACCGAGCTGCTGCAAAGCCTGCTCGGCGACACCCGTCGGCGTTTCGACAAGGGTGGCGAGGCGTTTTACGACCAGATATCGGCGCTGCACAAATCGGTGCGCGGCTCCAATCCCGACGGCGCGCTGTACTGGTTTGCGCGGATGATCGACGGCGGTTGCGATCCGCTGTATCTGGCGCGGCGCGTGGTGCGCATGGCCAGCGAAGACATTGGCAATGCCGACCCGCGTGCGCTGAGCCTGTGCCTGGCGGCATGGGAGGTGCAGGAGCGTCTTGGCAGCCCGGAAGGCGAATTGGCAGTGGCCCAGGCCATCACGTATCTGGCCTGCGCACCGAAAAGCAATGCGGTGTACATGGGTTTCAAGACCGCCCTGCGCGCAGCGGCCGAAAACGGCTCCCTGGAAGTGCCGCTGCACCTGCGCAATGCTCCAACCAAGCTGATGAAGCAGTTGGGTTATGGCGACGAGTACCGCTATGCCCACGATGAGCCGGACGCTTATGCCGCCGGCGAAGACTATTTCCCGGAAGAACTCGAGCCGATTCCGTTCTATCAGCCAGTGCCCCGTGGCCTGGAGTTGAAGATCGGCGAGAAGCTCAATCACCTCGCTCAACTCGATCGTCTGAGCCCTCGGCAGCGGAGAAAGTAGTGGTCCCATTGATCCTCGCAGTGTCGGTCGGCGGCGTCGCTGGCACATTGTTGCGCTTCGCCACCGGCAATTGGGTCAGCGCCAATTGGCCGCGGCACTTCTATACCGCGACGCTGGCCGTTAATATCGTGGGCTGCCTGTTGATTGGCGTGTTGTATGGCCTGTTTTTGATACGCCCGGAAGTGCCGATCGAGGTGCGTGCCGGGTTGATGGTCGGCTTCCTCGGGGGGCTGACGACTTTTTCATCCTTTTCACTGGATACGGTGCGCCTGCTGGAAAGCGGGCAAGTGTTGCTGGCCCTCGGCTATGCGGCATTGAGCGTATTCGGCGGGCTGCTCGCAACATGGGCTGGCCTGTCCCTGACCAAACTTTGATAACGAGAAACCGACATGCTCGATTCCAAACTGTTACGTAGCAACCTTCAGGACGTAGCGGACCGCCTGGCTTCCCGTGGCTTTGCCCTGGACACCGCGCGCATCGAAGCGCTGGAAGAACAGCGCAAGACCGTCCAGACCCGCACCGAAGCACTGCAGGCTGAGCGTAACGCGCGTTCCAAATCCATCGGGCAGGCCAAGCAGCGTGGCGAAGACATCGCGCCGCTGATGGCGGACGTCGAGCGCATGGCGGGCGAACTGAGCGCTGGCAAGGTCGAGCTGGACGCGATCCAGACCGAACTCGATTCGATCCTGCTCGGTATCCCGAACCTGCCGCACGAGTCGGTGCCGGTCGGCAAGGACGAAGACGACAACGTCGAAGTACGCCGCTGGGGCACGCCAACCCAATTCGATTTCGAAGTGAAAGATCACGTCGCTCTCGGCGAAAAGTTCGGCTGGCTGGACTTCGAAACCGCTGCCAAGCTGTCTGGCGCTCGTTTCGCCTTGTTGCGTGGCCCGATCGCGCGTCTGCATCGCGCGCTGGCACAGTTCATGATCAACCTGCACGTCAACGAGCATGGCTACGAAGAGGCCTACACGCCTTATCTGGTCCAGGCACCGGCACTGCAAGGCACCGGTCAACTGCCGAAGTTCGAAGAAGACCTGTTCAAGATCGCCCGTGAAGGCGAAGCCGATCTGTACCTGATCCCGACTGCCGAGGTATCGCTGACCAACATCGTTGCCGGCGAAATCGTCGATTCGAAGTCACTGCCGATCAAGTTCGTCGCCCATACCCCGTGCTTCCGTAGCGAAGCCGGCGCGTCGGGTCGCGACACTCGCGGGATGATTCGCCAGCACCAGTTCGACAAGGTCGAGATGGTGCAGATCGTTGAGCCGTCGCAATCGATGGAAGCGCTGGAAGGCCTGACCGCCAACGCCGAAAAAGTCTTGCAACTGCTCGGCCTGCCTTACCGCACCCTGGCACTGTGCACTGGCGACATGGGTTTCAGTGCGGTCAAGACCTACGATCTGGAAGTGTGGATCCCGAGCCAGGACAAATACCGCGAAATCTCTTCGTGCTCCAACTGCGGCGACTTCCAGGCGCGTCGCATGCAGGCGCGTTTCCGTAACCCGGAAACCGGCAAGCCTGAGCTGGTGCACACCTTGAACGGTTCCGGGCTGGCGGTCGGTCGTACCCTGGTTGCCGTGCTGGAAAACTATCAGCAGGCCGACGGTTCCATCCGTGTGCCGGACGTGCTCAAGCCGTACATGGGTGGCCTTGAGGTCATCGGCTAAATGAAATATCTGCCGCTGTTTCACAACCTGCGCGGCAGTCGTGTGTTGGTCGTCGGTGGGGGGGAAATTGCCTTGCGCAAATCCCGCCTGCTGGCCGATGCCGGTGCGCTGCTGCGGGTGGTCGCACCTGAAATCGAAACGCAACTGGCCGAACTGGTCGCTGGCAGCGGCGGTGAATGCCTGTTGCGCGGCTACGTCGAGACGGATCTGGACGGTTGCGGGCTGATCATTGCCGCCACCGACGACGAAACGCTGAATGCGCAAGTCTCCACCGATGCGCATCGGCGTTGCGTGCCGGTCAACGTGGTCGATGCGCCTGCCCTGTGCAGCGTGATCTTCCCGGCGATCGTCGATCGCTCGCCGTTGATCATCGCTGTCTCCAGCGGCGGCGATGCGCCGGTACTGGCGCGTCTGATCCGCGCCAAGATTGAAACCTGGATTCCCTCGACTTACGGTCAGTTGGCTGGGCTGGCTGCACGTTTCCGCCATCAGGTGAAAAACCTGTTTCCGGATGTGCAGCAGCGTCGTGGCTTCTGGGAAGACGTGTTTCAGGGCCCGATCGCCGATCGGCAACTGGCCGGGCAGGGCGCTGAAGCCGAGCGTCTGTTGCAGGCGAAGGTGGATGGCGAGCCAATGGTCACCACTGGCGAGGTTTATCTGGTCGGTGCCGGCCCGGGTGATCCGGATCTGTTGACCTTTCGCGCACTGCGTCTGATGCAGCAAGCCGACGTGGTGCTCTACGATCGTCTGGTGGCACCGGCGATTCTGGAATTGTGCCGTCGCGATGCCGAGCGGGTGTATGTCGGCAAGCGTCGTTCCGAACATGCGGTGCCGCAGGACCAGATCAACCAGCAACTGGTCGATTTGGCCAAGGCCGGCAAGCGCGTGGTGCGGTTGAAGGGCGGCGATCCGTTTATCTTCGGCCGCGGTGGTGAGGAGATTGAGGAACTCGCCGCTCACGGCATCCCGTTCCAGGTGGTACCCGGGATCACGGCGGCCAGCGGTTGTGCGGCCTACGCGGGAATTCCGCTGACCCATCGCGACCACGCGCAGTCCGTGCGGTTTGTCACTGGGCACTTGAAGGATGGTTCCACCGATCTGCCATGGGCTGACCTGGTGGCCCCGGCGCAGACGCTGGTGTTCTACATGGGCCTGGTGGGGTTGCCGGTCATCTGCGAGCAGTTGATCAGACACGGCCGCGCAGCTGAAACTCCGGCGGCGTTGATTCAGCAGGGCACCACAATCAATCAGCGGGTCTTTACCGGCACGCTGGCCGACTTGCCGCGATTGGTGGCGGAGCATGAAGTGCATGCGCCGACATTGGTAATCGTCGGTGAAGTGGTGCAACTGCGCGAGAAACTGGCCTGGTTCGAAGGGGCGCAGGCGCAAATCTGAGTCAAAGCAAAAAGATCGCAGCCTTCGGCAGCTCCTACAGGGAACGCATTCTCATGTAGGAGCTGCCGAAGGC
>NZ_QETJ01000098.1:0-18139 GCF_003105095.1 Pseudomonas sp. NDM
TGGCGGCGCACCAGTCGCCATGTTTGGAGACTGACACAACGCTATCGCGAGCAGGCTCACTCCTACAGGGGATTTGTGCGCAATTCGAGATTATGGCTGTGCGGCCAGCCACGTTTCATCGCAGCAGGTCTTGAGGGTCTCGCGCAGCCAGCGGTGGGCCGGGTCCTTGTCGAAGCGCGGGTGCCAGGCCTGGGTCAGCATCAGCATCGGCAGCGGAATCGGCAGGTCGAACGAGCGCAGTTTCAGCCCCAGCCGCCGTACGCTGAGCAGGGCCTCTTTGGGCACCGGCAGGATCAGGTCGGAGTCAGGCAAGGCAAACATCGCCGCATGAAAACTCGGCGCGATGACCGCCACCCGGCGCTCCAGCCCCAGCGCGTTCAGCGCCGTATCGATCGGGCCGCGAGCAATGCCCCGGCGCGACATGCTGATGTGGGAAAACCCGGCGTAGCGTTCGGCAGTGATTTCGCCATCGAGCAACGGATGGTGCTCGCGCACCAGGCCGACGAAGTGGGTGGAGAACAGGTTCTGCACTTTCACTTCCGGCGTGAGCGGACGGGTATTGCTGACGCTCAGATCGATGCGGCCTTCGCGCAGCGCCTCATCGTCGCCGTCACCTTCCGGGACGAAGCGTAATTCGCAATGCGGGGCGAGCTGGTCGAGGGTGTCGAACAGCTTGCCGCCGTAGACGCCGACGAAGAAATCATTGGCACGGATGCTGAAACGCCGGCGCAAGGTGCCCAGCTCGACGCTGTCGGCGGAGCGGAACAGCAGCGCCGCCTGCTCGACCACGTCGCGTACCTGATCGCGCAGCTCAAGAGCTTTGGGTGTCGGCACCAGACCGCGCCCGGCGCGGACCAGAATCGGATCGCCGATGGCTTCGCGGATCCGCGTCAGCGTGCGGCTCATGGCCGCCGGGCTGAGGTTCATCCGCCGCGCCGCACCGACCACACTGCCCTCGTCGAGCAAGGCATCGAGGGCGACCAGAAGGTTCATGTCCGGGAGTTGCATGCTGAGCACTCTTGGCTGATCTGGATTGATCTGTGCGCAATGCTAGCAAACATACTCAAGAGTGGCGGAGCCTTTGAAAAAGCTATCGCGAGCAGGCTCACTCCTACAGGGGAACGCATTTCAAATGTAGGGGTGAGCCTGCTCGCGATTGGGCCAGCCGGCATACCATTGTTAACGTTGCATACCCCAACGCTTGACGGTCACACGCTCGAGGGTATCGAACACCAGATTCTCCACCAGCAAGCCAATCAGGATCACCACCGCCAATCCGGCAAACACCTTGTCGGTGTACAGCTCATTGCGATTCTGAAAGATGTACCAGCCCAGCCCGCCCTTGCCACTGGTCGCGCCAAACACCAGTTCGGCGGCAATCAACGTGCGCCAGGCGAACGCCCAGCCAATTTTCAGACCCGCGAGAATCGACGGCAGCGCCGCCGGGATCAGGATGAACAAGACCAGGCGCAAGCCCTTCAAACCATAATTGCGCCCGGCCATGCGCAGCGTCTCGGAGACGCCGAGAAATCCGGCATAAGTGTTCAGCGCCAACGCCCACAACACCGAATGCACCAGCACGAAGATCAGGCTGTTCTGCCCCAACCCGAACCACAACAACGCCAGCGGCAGCAGGGCAATCGCCGGCAACGGGTTGAACATCGAGGTCATCGTACTGAGCAAATCACGCCCCAACTGGGTCGAGACCGCCAATGTCGTCAGGGCGAACGCGAGAACGATGCCGATCAGGTAGCCCTTGATCAGCACCACCAAAGATATCCACACCTTGGCCAGCAGCTCGCCACTGAGCACACCGTCAAACAAGGCCTGTGCGGTTTGCAAAAAGCTCGGCAGCATCAGGTCGTTGTTCTGAATCCGCGCGACAACTTCCCAGATAATCGCCAGCACGATCAGGATCAGGCTTTTGCGCAGCCAGCCCTGTTGCCACAGGCGCGTGCCGAGCGGCAATTCGCGCTCGACCGGCACTGCGGTCAGCGGCTCGAGCACGGTTTCGAATTCTTCACGCACGGATGATGAATGGCTCATCGGGTAGTCCTCCTGGCCGCTCAATAGGCGATGCGAATGTCGTTGAAGTCATGCTCACGTTCGGTCTCCGGCGCCTGGCCTTCATCGAACAGCAGACGATGAATGCGCCGCGCCGATTCCTGAAACGCCACGCCACCGAGGCTGTGCAGATCGTATTGATGGCTGTGCACTTCGGCGCGCACCCGCCCCGGATGCGGCGACAGCAACAGGATGCGATTGCCCACCACCAACGCCTCTTCGATCGAGTGGGTGACGAACAACAGGGTGAAGCGCACCTCTTCCCAGAGCAGCAGCAATTCCTCCTGCATCTTGCGGCGGGTCAGCGCATCGAGTGCAGCGAAGGGTTCATCCATCAAAAGGATTTTCGGCTGCATGGCCAACGCCCGGGCGATCGCCACCCGCGCTTTCATGCCGCCGGACAAGGTGTGCGGATAGGCGTCGGCGAACGCCGCCAGGCCGACCTTTTCCAGATAGTGCAGCGCGCGTTCTTCCGCGTCCTTCTTGTTCAAGGTGCGCGAGGCCAGCAACGGGAACATCACGTTCTGCTTCACGGTTTTCCACGGCGGCAACTGGTCGAATTCCTGGAACACCACAATGCGGTCCGGCCCCGGCGCATCGACGCGTTGACCTTGCAGGCGGATCTCGCCTTCGCAGGGCTGGATGAACCCGGCGACCGCTTTGAGCAGGGTGGATTTTCCACAGCCGGACGGGCCGAGCAGGACGAAACGATCCGCCGGATCGACGGCGAAACTGACCTGGTGAGTGGCGCGCACCACGCGTTGCGGCGTGCGGTATTCGAGGCTGACGTGATCGACGGCCAACAACGCTTCGCTGTGGGCGATCGGGTTGCTGGCCGCGTGGCCTGGCAAAGGGGCGTTCATGGTCGATCTCCGGCAAATCAGAAAGGCGCGTCGCCCTGAATGGTCGTGCGATACAGCTTGCGGCGCAGATGCGCGGGGCATCCGGCGGCGAGGTGGATCAGCGAACGGTTGTCCCAGAACACCAGATCGTGGGGTTCCCACTGATGGCGGTAGATGTTTTGCGGCAGCACGCTGTGGGCGAAGAGTTCGGCGAGCAGCTGGCGACTTTCGTCCTCCGGGAGGCCGACGATGCGCGTGGTGAAGCCTTCGCTGACGAACAGCGCCTTGCGACCGTTTTCCGGATGAGTGCGTACTACCGGGTGCACCACTTCAGCGACTTGGGCCAGTTGTTCCGGGGTCAGGGTCGGGCGCCAGTTGCCTTCGAATTTGGTTTCGCTGTAGCGCGCGGTGTAGGAATGCGCGGCGGAACGCCCTTCGACCGCGTTGCGCAACGCAGCGGGCAGGTTGTCCCAGGCTTTGTGCATGTCGGCAAACAGCGTGTCGCCGCCCTCGGAGGGCAGCTCTTGGGCGTGCAGCATCGAGCCGAGACTTGGCAGCTCTTTATAGGAAAGATCGGAATGCCAGAACTTGCCGGCGTCACCGAGACCGATGTTCTGGCCGTTCTCGATGATGTTGGAAACGATGAGAATTTCCGGGTAATTGGCCAGCAGGAACTGCTTGAGCACGTGGATCTGCAACACGCCGAAGCGACGGCTGAAATCGATTTGCTGTTGCGGGGTGATCTGCTGATCGCGAAAGACCACGACGTGGTGATCCAGGTGCGCGCGGTGAATGCGCGCGAAGTCCTGATCATTGACCGGTCGGCTGAGGTCGAGGCCAACGATCTCGGCGCCGACGGCACCGCTGAATGGACGAATTTCGAAAACTTGTGGCGCGGCAGTTGCGGCGCTTTCGGTGGCAGTAGCGGCGGACATCAATCATCTCCCACGCACGGCGCGCTCACGGACGCGCACGTCGATCAGACACTCACGCTGGATTGCGTGTCGGTTCAGGTCGTGCGGCGCGCCGATTGGTCGGCAGGTACGCAGGTGGGTGACTTTATAGCTATAAGAATTTGAAATTAAATACCGTTAATGAATAACGATATGACGAAGGGTAAGGGCGTGGAGTGACGATTTTTGTCACTTCCCGACAGAGATGCGGCGCTTGGGCTAGCGCTATCGCGAGCAGGCTCACTCCTACAGGGATGGCATTCCATCTGAAGAAATGCAATCAACTGTAGGAGTGAGCCTGCTCGCGATGAGGCCAGCAAGGCCACCGAAGATCTAGCGCTCGTGCAACGCTTCAGCCCGCGCCCGAATGATCGGCTTCAGCAAATAGCTCAACACCGATTTCTTGCCCGTGATGATATCCACCGAAGCAACCATCCCCGGAATGATCAACAGCGGTTTGTCGTCCGTGCCCAGATGACTGCGCTCGGTGCGCACCTTGATCACGTAATAGGTGGTTTTCTTGTCTTCGTCGGTGATGGTGTCGGCGCCAATCTGCTCGAGTTGTGCCTTCAGCCCGCCGTAAATGGTGTAGTCATAGGCGGTGAATTTGACGATCGCTTCCTGCCCCGGATGCAGGAATGCGATGTCCTGCGGACGGATCTTGGCTTCGACCAGCAGGGTGTCATCCAGCGGCACGATTTCGACCATGTCGCTGCCCGGCTGGATCACGCCGCCGATGGTGTTGACCAGCAACTTGTTGACGATACCGCGCACCGGCGAGGTGACCAGCGTACGGCTGACGCGGTCCTCCAGCGCCTTGCCGGTGGCCTGGGCCTTGTTCAGATCGGTGCGCGCTTCGTTGAGCTGGGTCAGCGCTTCGCTGCGGAATTTGCCGCGGGTTTCGTCGATCTTGCGCTGCACTTCTTTGATCGCCGATTCCGCGCGCGGGATGGCCAGCGTGGTCGCGTCGAGCTGGCCACGGGTCTCCACTTCGGCACGCTTGAGGCGCAGCACTTCTACCGGCGAGACCGCGCCCTGCGCCACCAGCGGCTCGGACATATTGATTTCCTGACGCTGCAAGCCGAGCTGCTGACGGTACTGCGCTTGCTTGGAGCTGAACTCCCGCAGCTCCTGCTGACGCTGGATCAGCTGCTCCTGCAGGCCGCCGATTTCATCGTGCAGTTGCTGACGCCGGCTGATGTACAGCGACTCTTCGCTTTTCGCCTGGCCCGGCACCGCTTTGAGCACGTCTTCGGGGAAATTCAGCGGACGATCATCGACTTCCGCGCTCAGACGCTCGACCCGCAGCAGCATCGACAGGCGATCGGCCTCGGTTTCGCCGACGTTAGAGGCAAACCGCGTGTCGTCGAGACGAATCAGCGGCGCGCCGGCCTCGACAATCTGGCCTTCCTTGACGAACAGCTCGGAGACGATTCCCCCCTCCAGGTTCTGGATTTTCTGGATTTTCGACGAGGGAATTGCCTTGCCGTCGCCCTTGGTCACTTCGTCGATCACCGCGAAGTTGGCCCAGAGCATCAGGAATACAAAGAAACCGATAATCGCCCAGATGGTCAGGCGCACGACGCGCGGGGCGTCTTCGATCAGCGCTTTGTTGACCTCAGGCAGCGGCTGGCCCTGCAGCGAGGCAGAGCCCTTGAAGTAGCGACGGATCGACTCCTTGACACCGGACTTAAGCAACACTGATCTGCCCCTTCTTCAACGCTTCCATCACGGCGGCTTTCGGGCCGTCGGCGAGAATCTGTCCGCGATCGATCACCAGCAGGCGATCGACCAGCGACAACAGCGATGCCCGGTGCGTGACCAGCACCACGGTCTTGTTTTCGACCACCGCCGCGAGGCGTTGCTTGAGGCGTTCTTCGCCGGTGTTGTCCATCGCACTGGTCGGCTCATCCATGAGCAGAATCGGCGGATTGAGCAACAGCGCCCGGGCCAGGGCGACGTTCTGCCGTTGGCCGCCAGAGAGGTTCTGTCCGCGTTCGCCGACTTGCAGCTCATAGCCCTGCGGGTGCAGACGGGCGAATTCGTGGACGCCGGCCAGTTCGGCCGCCTGCAGGACAAGCTCGTCTTCGACGTAACGCGCGCCGGACACCAGGTTGTCGCGCAGGGTGCCGGACAGCAGTTGAATGTCCTGTGGCACGTAACCGATGTTGTAGCGCAGTTCGCTGACGTCGATCTGGCGGATGTCCACCCCGTCGACCAGCAACGCACCGTCGTCCGGTTGGTACAGACCGACCAGCAATTTGGCCAGCGAGCTTTTGCCCGAGCCGCTGCGGCCGATGATGCCGATCTTCTCGCCGGGCCGGATCACCAGGTTGATGTTCTTCAGCGCCGGGTTCTGTTGATCCGGGTAGGTAAAGCTGAGCTGACGGCATTCGATCGCACCCTGCAGAACCTTGCGGCTCAGCGGACGCTCTTCGAAATTGCGCTCCTGCGGCAGCTCCATCATCTGGTCGACGGAGGTCATGGTCACCCGCGCCTGCTGATAGCGCGTGAGCAGACCGGACAGCGACGCCAGTGGGCTCAGCGCGCGGCCACTGAGCATGTAGCAGGCAATCAGCCCGCCCATGCTCAGGTTACCGGCGATGATCTGGTAAACGCCGAATACGATCATGATCACCCCGGCCAGTTGCTGGATCAGCAAGGTGATGTTCATCGCCAGACCGGAGAGCATTTTCACTCGCAGCTCAAGACGGCTGAGGGTGCCGATGGTCTGCTCCCACTGATACTGGCGCTCGCTTTCGGCGTTGTTGACTTTGACCGCGTCGAGGCCGGCGAGGGTTTCGATCAGGCTCGACTGGCGCTCGGCGCCCAGCGCCATGGTGCGCTCCATGGTCGCGATCAGCGGCTTCTGCAAGGCGTAGCCGATCAGCAGGGCAATCGGGAATGCCAGCACCGGAATCCACACCAGATGCCCGCCGAGAATGGCGATGACGATGAAAATCAGGATGGTGAACGGCAGATCGATCAGGCTGGTCAGGGTCAGCGAGGCGAGGAAGTCGCGCAGGCTCTGAAACTCGTGGATGTTCTGGGCAAAGCTGCCGACCCGCGCCGGGCGGTATTTCATCGCCATGCCGACGATGCGCTCGAACAGCGTGGCGGAGATGATCAGGTCGGTTTTCTTCCCGGCCAGATCCAGGCACAGACTGCGCAGGCTCTTGAGGATCAGATCGAAGATGTAAGCGCCGGTGATACCCAGCGCCAGCACCCACAGGGTCGCTTCGGCCTGGTTCGGCACCACGCGGTCGTAGACGTTCATCACGAACAGCGGCGCGGCCATGGCGATGATGTTGATCAGGAAACTCGCGGCGATCGCATCGGCGTAGAGCCAGCGCGAACGCTTGAGGGTGTCGCGAAACCACGAGCGTGCCCGCGGGATCAGCGTGCCGTGGTTGACGTCGAATTTGTGCTGCGGCTGGGCGAAGAACACTTTGCCGGTGTAATCGTCGGTCAGCAGTTCGCGGCTGACCACCGATTCGCCGCCATCGCTTTCGCTGAGCAGCACCCGCGCATCGTTTTCGCCCTGCCAGCCGAGCAGGACGGCACTGCGGCCATCCTTGAGCAGCAACAGCGCGGGCATGGCGATCGCCGGAATCTCTTCGAGCTTGCGCTGCAACACCCGCCCCTGCAGGCCGGCGCGAGCCGCTGCGCGGGGCAGCAACTCGACACTCAAACGTTGTTTGGGCAGCGGCAGGCCGGTGGTCAGCATCGCTGCGCTGGCAGGCTTCTGGTGCAGCATGCACAGGGCGAGCAGACCATCCAGCAACGGATCGTCATGCAACGCGCGTGGATCATGGCTGAGTTGAACTCGACTGACTTCTGATTCCACGCTCGACACTCTTTAACAGTTGGAAGGGATAACTCAGTTCATCCCAGGCAGCTGGACCTTGGGCTTCACGTCGTTCTGCACAACGGATGCCAACGGTGCGACCACTCCCTGGCTTTTGAGCAATTGGCCCATGGTCGCCTTGATTCGGTACTGAGTAAATAACTGAATGTTCTTGATTTCCGCCAGACGCCGCGAGGCGGTGAACAACTCGTTTTCGCTGTCGAGCAAGTCCAGCAGGGTGCGCTCGCCGAGGCTGAATTGACGCTGGTAGGCGGTACGCACCGAAGTGCTGTGGTCGACGTACTGCTGGGCAATCGGCACCTGGGCGTTGGCGTTGTTCAGCGCATTCCAGGCCAGGCCAAGCTCTTCGTTCAACTGGCGCAGGGCGTTATTGCGGATGTCCAGCGCCTGGTTGGCCAGGTACGACTTGGATTCCAGATCAGCTTTGTTGCTGCCGCCGGAATACAGGTTGAAGCGCATGCGCAGCATGGCCTGCCATTCGTTGTTGTGGCCGTTCTGGCCGTCGAGATCGTTATCCGCGGTGCGCCCCAGTTCGGCGTCGAAGCGCGGGTAGAAGGTCGATTTCGCGGTGGCGAACTGCTTTTCGGCAGCGGCGATGTCCGACTCGGCGGAGCGCAGGATCGGGCTGTTTTCCAGCATCTGCGCGCGGGCTTCGTTGAGGTTGGCCGGCATCATCGCCATGAACGGCGCCGGCCGCTCGAGCTGGTCTGGCATCTGGCCGACGGCGCTGAGGAAGTTGGTTTCCGCATCGGCCAGGTTGGTCTGTTCGGTGATCAGGTTGTTGCGGGCCTGGGCCATGCGTGCTTCGGCCTGATCGAGGTCGGCACCGCTGCCGACGCCGCGCTGGGTGCGCAACTGGATCTGGTCGTAGATGCGCTGGTGGCTCTTGAGGTTCTCCTCGGCCAGACGGACGAATTCGCGGCGGGTCAGCACGTCCAGATACACCTGGGCGACGGTCAGCGCGGTGCGCTCGGAAGTGCCGAGCAGGGAGTAAGCACGGGAGCTGACGTTGGCTTGTTGACGCGCGACTTCGTTGGACGTCGCAAAACCGTCAAAAACCATTTGCGAGAGACGTAAACTTGACTCACTGCGGTTCAAAGTCTCCCAATGATTGCCGCCACCGTTCGCTCGGGTCGTCACGCTGTCAGTGCCTTCCCGGCCATAACCGCCCAGCAGATCGACCTTGGGCAGGTATCCCCCTTTCGCCGCCTTTAATTGATAATCCGCCGCCAATCGACTGTTGACCCCCGCCTGAATCTCCGGATGGACATCCAGCGCCTGTTGCATGGCTTCTGGTAAGGATTGTGCTTGTACAAAAGAGGCGGCGAGAGCGAAGGGAGCAGCAAGGAGCAAAAGCGAACGCATGGTTGGAATTTTCCCGGAACTTCTTGTCTTGAATCACAGCAAAAACGTGGCGCTGCGTCGGATGATGGCAACCCGAATGACCGTATGTCGGAAAGTTCAAAAGAGGAACTGGATGACACGCTGAGGGACAGGTCGCCGCGGAAATATCAATGTGACATTAGTGGGGCGATTGTTTAGGATGGCTCCCAGAAGGTCAATAGTTTGGCATAAAGTTAATCGCGATAATTTATAGCCAGATAATTGACGGAAATACAGCGTCAATAAGTTATCCATTTATAGAAAGTACGTCCAGACTGAAGTGGCGCCGACGCCCGTCAGGTCCATGGAAGTCAACTGAATGTGACACCCGGAGAGTCTTCAATGAGCAGTGTTGTTGCCGTCGTCAAAAGCATTGTCGGTCAGGTTTTCGTGGTGTCCCCAGAGGGCGTGCGTCGCGTACTCGTTGAAGGCGATCGCCTGTATGTCGGCGATCAGATCGATACCGGTCTGTCCGGCGCAGTGTCGCTGGAACTAACCGATGGCCGCACGCTCGATCTGGGCCGCGACACCCAGTGGAGCGCCAGCGCGCCTGACTCCAGCACTGACCTGGCCGAAGCCACCGCGCAGGCGGCACCTTCTGTTGAAGAACTGCAGCAAGCCATCGCCGCCGGTGTCGACCCGACCACTGCGCTTGAATCCACCGCAGCCGGCCCGACCGCCGCGGGCACCGGTGGTGCTGCCGGTGGCGGCCACAGCTTCGTCATGCTCGACGCCACTGCTGGCCGCGTCGATCCGACCATTGGCTTCCCAACGGCGGGCATCAACGCTGCCGGGCAAGTCGCGCAGGACACCACGGGCGGCCTGACCACCGACACCACCACCAATGCGCTGCGCGATTCGACCCTGAGCCTCAGCGCCACGCCGACCATCACCGAAGCCGGCGGCGTGCTGGTGTACACCGCGACCCTGACCCAGGCACCGCTGACCGACCTGACCATCACCTTGTCCAATGGTGCGGTGATCGTCATTCCGGCCGGCGCCACCACCGGCACCGTCAACGTGCCGATGGCACCGAACGACACCGTCTATAACGACCCGACCCAGATCGACGTGACCGTCACCGGCACCAGCGGCGGCAACGGCATCACCGTAACCCCGCCGACCGTCCCGGCGACCACGCAAGTCACCGACACCGTCGACACCACCACCGTGACCTTGACGGCCGGCTCTAACGTCACCGAAGGCGGGCAGATCACTTACACCGCGACATTGACCAACCCGGCGCAGACGCCGGTTACCGTCACCCTGTCGAACGGTTCGACTATCACCATCGGCGCTGGCCAGACTACCGGCACCGTCAACGTGCCGACCCCGCCTAACGACGTCTATAACAACGGCAGTACCGTTACGACGACGATCACCGGGGCTACCGGCGGCAACTTCGAAAACCTGGTGCCGAACCCGACGCCAGCAGTCACTACCATCACCGATTCGGTCGACAACACCGGCCTGACCCTGACCGCGACCAACAACATCGTCGAAGGCGGCCAGATCACTTACACCGCGACCCTGACCAACCCGGCGCAAACCCCGGTGACCGTCACTCTGTCGAACGGCTCGACCATCACCATTGCAGCAGGCGAGACTGTCGGCACCGTCAACGTGCCAACAGCGGCCAATGACGTCTACAACAATGGCAGCACTGTCAGCACCACGATCACCAGTGCAACCGGCGGCAACTTCGAAAACCTGGTGCCGAACCCGACGCCAGCCGTGACCACGATCACCGACTCGGTAGACAACACCGGCCTGACCCTGACCGCGACCAACAACATCGTCGAAGGCGGCCAGATCACTTACACCGCGACCCTGACCAACCCGGCGCAAACCCCGGTAACCGTCACTCTGTCGAACGGCTCGACCATCACCATTGCGGCCGGCGAAACCGTCGGCACCGTCAACGTGCCAACAGCGGCCAATGACGTCTACAACAATGGCAGCACTGTCAGCACTACGATTACCAGCGCTACCGGCGGCAACTTCGAAAACCTGGTGCCGAACCCGACGCCAGCCGTGACCACCATCACCGACTCAGTCGACAACACCGGCCTGACCCTGACCGCCACCAACAACATCGTCGAAGGCGGCCAGATCACTTACACCGCGACCCTGACCAACCCGGCGCAAACCCCGGTTACCGTCACCCTGTCCAACGGCTCGACCATCACCATTGCGGCAGGCGAGACTGTCGGCACCGTCAACGTGCCGACTGCGGCCAATGACGTCTACAACAATGGCAGCACTGTCAGCACTACGATTACTGGCGCTACCGGCGGCAACTTCGAAAACCTGGTGCCGAACCCGACGCCAGCAGTCACTACGATCACCGACTCAGTCGACAACACCGGCCTGACCCTGACCGCGACCAACAACATCGTTGAAGGCGGCCAGATCACTTACACCGCGACATTGACTAATCCGGCTCAAACCCCGGTTACCGTCACTCTGTCCAACGGTTCGACCATCACCATTGCGGCAGGCGAAACCGTCGGCACAGTCAACGTGCCGACTGCGGCCAATGACGTCTATAACAACGGCAGCACTGTCAGCACCACGATCACCAGTGCAACCGGTGGCAATTTCGAAAATCTGGTGCCGAACCCGACGCCAGCAGTCACTACGATTACCGACTCAGTCGACAACACCGGCCTGACCCTGACCGCGACCAACAACATCGTTGAAGGCGGCCAGATCACTTACACCGCGACCCTGACCAACCCGGCGCAAACCCCGGTGACCGTCACTCTGTCGAACGGCTCGACCATCACCATTGCAGCCGGCGAGACTGTCGGCACCGTCAACGTGCCGACAGCGGCCAATGACGTCTACACCAATGGCAGCACTGTCAGCACCACGATCACTGGTGCAACCGGTGGCAACTTTGAGAATCTGGTGCCAAGCACCACGCCAGCCGTCACTACGATCACCGATTCGGTCGACAACACCGGCCTGACCCTGACCGCGACCAACAACATCGTTGAAGGCGGCCAGATCACTTACACCGCGACCCTGACCAACCCGGCGCAAACCCCGGTTACCGTCACCCTGTCGAACGGCTCGACCATCACCATTGCGGCTGGCGAGACTGTCGGCACCGTCAACGTGCCGACTGCGGCCAATGACGTCTACAACAATGGCAGCACTGTCAGCACTACGATCACTGGTGCAACCGGTGGCAACTTCGAGAATCTGGTGCCAAGCAACACGCCAGCGGTCACCACCATCACCGACTCGGTCGATGACACTGGCCTGAGCCTCAGCGCCACCGGCACTGTGGCCGAAGGTGGGCAGATCACCTACACCGCCACGCTGACGAATCCGGCTGGCACTCCGGTAACCGTGACCCTGAGCAACGGCTCGGTGATCACCATCGATGCCGGCAAAACCACCGGCACCGTCACCGTTCCAGCGCCTGCCGATGACGTCTACAAAGACGCCGGCCAGGTCGAAGTCAGCATCAAGGACGCCACCGGCGGCAACTTCGAGAATCTGGTGCCGAACACCACCCCGGCGGTGACCGAAATCACCGACACCGTCGATACCTCGACGGTGAAACTGACCGCTGACACCTCGGTTGCCGAAGGCGGAACCGTCACTTACACCGCCAGCGTCGGCGCGCCCGTCACCGGCTCGCCTGTCGTCGTGACGTTGGCGAACGGCCAGAACATCACCATCGCCGTCGGCCAGACCACTGGTTCCATCACCTACACTGCACCGAACGATGCCTTGACCGGCAACGCTCCGCTGATCAACTCGATCACTGGCGTCACCGGCGGTAACTTCGAAAATCTGGTTGCAGATAACACCCCAGTCTCGACCACCGTTACGGATGTTGCCGATACCACCAACCTGTCGCTGAGTGCGACAAACTCGGTGGCCGAGGGTGGCCAGATCACTTACACCGCGACCTTGACCAATGCTGCTGGCTCGCCAGTGACCGTGACCTTGTCCAACGGTGCCGTGATCACTATCAAGGCTGGCGAAACCAGCGGCACTGCGACCGTTCCTGCACCGTCCGATGACGTCTACAAAGACGCCGGTTCCGTCCAGGCGACGATCACCAGCGCCACTGGTGGCAATTTCGAGAACCTGGTGCCAAGCACTGCTCCAGCCGTGACGACAGTCACCGACACCATCGACACTTCGACCGTCAAACTGACGGCTGATACTTCGGTGGCCGAAGGCGGAATCGTCACTTACACCGCGACCGTCGGCGCGCCAGTCACTGGTTCGCCTGTCGTCGTGACATTGGCCAACGGCCAGATCATCACCATCGCCGTCGGCCAGACCACCGGCAGCGTTACCGCCCCCGTATCGAATGACGTCCAGATCGGTCACGCACCGCTGACCAACTCGATCACCAATGTCAGCGGTGGTAACTACGAGAATCTGGTGGCCGACAAGACCCCGGTCAGCACCACCGTGACGGATACCGTCGACACCACCAGCGTCGCGCTGACTGCCACCGGTAACGTCAACGAAGGCGGGCAGATCACCTACACCGCAACCTTGAGCAACCCGGCCGGCACGCCTGTGACCGTGAATCTGAGCAACGGCTCGGTCATCACCATTGAAGCGGGCAAGACCACCGGCACCGTGACCGTTCCGGCACCTGCCGATGACGTCTACAAAGACGCCGGTAAAATCGAAGTGACCATCAAGGACGCCACCGGTGGCAATTTCGAAAACCTGGTGCCGAATCCGACGCCAGCGGTGACCAACGTTGCCGACACCGTCAACACCACGCACCTGACCCTCAGTGCCGAGAGCTATGTGCTCGAAGGCGCTTCGATCACTTACACCGCAACGCTGACCAACGCCGCGCAGACCCCGGTCACCGTCAACCTGAGCAATGGCCAGACCATCACCATTGAAGCAGGCAAGACCAGCGGTTCGGTAACGATTGCCGCACCGAGCGATGACGTCTACAAGGACGTCAGCAAGCTCACCGTGACCATGACCGATGCCAGCGGCGGCAACTTCGAAAAGCTCGACGTCAGCAAGACTCCGGTCAGCACCACAGTCAACGATACCGTCGACACAACCGCGCTGACTCTGACTGCCAGCGATACCGTCAGCGAAGGTGGCCAGATCACCTATACCGCGACCCTGAGCAACCCGGCCGGCACCGCCATGACCGTGACCCTGGCCAACGGCGCAGTGATCAATATCGCAGCCGGCGCCACCAGCGGTTCGGTGAATTTCCCGGCACCCGCCAACACCCCATACATCGATGGCAGCAACGTGCGGACGGCAATCGCCAGCCACAGCGGCGGCAATTTCGAGCGCGTCGAGGCCGATCGTTCGGCAGTGGTGACCAAAGTCACCGACGCCGTCGACACCACTGATATCAGCCTGAGCGCTACCGGCAGCGTCGCCGAGGGCGGCTCGATCGTCTACACCGCTACCCTGAGCAATCCGGCCGGCTCCGCCATGACCGTGACCCTGAGCAACGGCGCGGTGATCAGCATTGCCAAAGGCGCGAGCACCGGCAGCGCAACCGTCGCCGCGCCCGCCGATGATGTCTACAGGGACGCCGGCAAGATCGATGCGAGCATCACCAAGACCAGCGGTGGCAACTTTGAAAACCTGGTGGTCGACAAGACCCCGGCAGTCACCAACGTTACTGACACCATCGACAACAGCACGGTTTCGCTGACCGCCAGCGCCAGCGCGGTCGAAGGCGGCGCGGTCGTCTACACCGCTTCGGTGACCGCACCGGTCACCGGTTCGCCGGTAGTCGTCACCCTGTCCAACGGCCAGACCATCACCATTCCGGTCGGCGCCAGCAGCGCCAGCGTCAACTTCACCGCGCCGAACGATGCACAGGCCGGCGGCAACACCTTGAGCGTGAAAATCGACGGCGCCAGCGGTGGCAATTACGAAAATCTCGTGGCCGACCAGACCCCGGCGGTGACCTCGGTGACTGACGTCGCCGACACCACCAGCCTGGCGTTGTCCGCGACCGGCTCTGTGGCCGAGGGCGGTTCGATTGTCTACACCGCGACCCTGAGCAACCCGGCCGGCACGCCGGTTACCGTGAGTCTGAGCAACGGCGCGGTGATCACCATCGAGGCTGGGAAAACCACTGGCACCGTTACCGTTCCGGCACCTGCCGATGACGTCTACAAAGACGCCGGCAAAGTTGAAGTCACGATCAAGGACGCCACCGGCGGCAACTTCGAAAACCTGGTGCCAAGCACCACGCCAGCGGTCACCGACGTCACCGACACCGTCGATACCTCGACGGTCAAACTGACCGCCACCGAGACAGCGGCCGAGGGCGGCACCGTCACCTACACTGCCACGGTTGGCGCTCCAGTCACCGGTTCGCCTGTGGTCGTGACCCTGGCCAACGGTCAGAACATCACCATCGAAGTCGGCAAGACCAGCGGCAGTGTCAGCACCACCGCGCCGAACGACGTCCTCGCCGGCCACGCGCCACTGACCAACTCGATCACCAATGTCAGCGGCGGTAACTTCGAAAACCTCGTCGCCGACAAAACTCCGGTCAGCACCACCGTGACCGATACCGTCGACACCACCAACCTGTCGCTCAGTGCGACCGGTGCGGTGAACGAAGGCGGCCAGATCACCTACACCGCAACCCTGAGCAACGCCGCCGGCACACCGGTGACTGTGACCTTGAGCAATGGCGCGACGATCACAATCGAGGCCGGCAAAACCAGCGGCACCGTGACTGTCGATGCGCCAAAAGACGACGTCTACAAAGACGCGGGCAGCGTTGAAGCAACCATCCAGAGCGCAACCGGCGGCAACTTCGAAAACCTAGTCACCAGCACAGCGCCGGCGGTGACCACAGTCAACGACACCATCGACACCTCCACCGTGTCCTTGAGCGCCACCGCGAACGTCGCCGAAGGCGAAACCGTGGTCTACACCGCGACCGTGGGCGCGCCAGTGACCGGTTCACCGGTGATCGTCAGCCTGTCCAACGGCCAGACCATCACCATCGCGGTCGGCGAAACCACCGGCAGCGTCAACTACGTCGCGCCGAACAGCCCATTGGCGGGCGGCAGCTCGTTGAGCGTGACCATCGATGGCGCCACAGGCGGCAATTACGAAAAACTGGTGGTCGACGGCAAGTCCGCCGACACCGTGGTATCGGATACCACCGACACTACCAACCTGAACCTGACCGCGAGCGATTCGGTCGCCGAAGGCGGGCAGATCACCTACACCGCAACGCTGACCAACCCGGCCGGCACACCGGTGACCGTGACCCTGTCGAACGGTGCCACGATCACCATCGACGCGGGTAAAACCACCGGCACCGTGACCGTCGACGCACCGAAAGACGACGTCTATAAAGATGCCGGCAAAGTCGAAGTGACCATCGAGGGTGCTACGGGCGGCAACTTCGAAAACCTGGTGCCGAGCTCGGTTCCAGCCGTGACCAATGTCACCGATACCATCGACACTTCGACCGTCAAACTGACGGCTGATACTTCGGTGGCTGAAGGCGGTACCGTTACTTACACCGCCACCGTCGGCGCACCAGTTACTGGTTCGCCTGTGGTCGTGACCCTGGCGAACGGTCAGAACATCACCATCGCCGTCGGCCAGACCACTGGTTCCATCACCTACACTGCACCGAACGATGCCTTGACCGGCAACGCTCCGCTGACCAACTCGATCACTGGCGTAAGCGGCGGCAATTTCGAAAATCTGGTGGCGGACAAAACCCCGGTTTCGACTTCCGTCACAGACGTTGCCGACACTACAAATCTGTCGCTGAGCGCGACCGGTTCTGTGGCTGAGGGCGGTCAGATTACGTACACCGCGACACTGACCAACGCGGCAGGCTCGCCTGTTACCGTGACCTTGTCGAACGGCGCCGTGATCACTATCAAGGCTGGCGAGACCACCGGCACTGCAACCGTTCCTGCACCTTCTGATGACGTCTACAAAGACGCCGGCTCCGTACAGGCAACGATCACCAGCGCCACTGGTGGCAACTTCGAAAGCCTGGTACCAAGCACTGCTCCAGCCGTGACGACAGTCACCGACACCATCGACACTTCGACGGTCAAATTGACCGCCGATACCTCGGTTGCTGAAGGCGGCACTGTGACTTACACCGCCACGGTTGGTTCGCCTGTTACCGGTTCGCCTGTCGTCGTGACTCTGGCCAACGGCCAGACCATCACCATCGGCGTCGGTCAAACTACTGGCACTGCAACCGCTGTTGCTTCGAACGATGCACTGTCCGGCCACGCGCCGATCACCAATGCGATCACCAACGTCAGCGGTGGCAATTTCGAAAATCTGGTCGCCGACAAAACCCCGGTCAGCACCACCGTGACCGATACCGTCGACACCACCAATCTGTCGCTGTCGGCGACTGGCTCGGTAGCAGAAGGTGGTCAGATCACTTACACCGCGACACTGACCAACGCCGCAGGCTCGCCTGTGACCGTAACCTTGTCGAACGGCGCAGTGATCACCATCAAGGCAGGTGAAACCACCGGCACTGCGACCGTTCCTGCACCGGCCGATGACGTCTACAAAGACGCCGGCTCCGTGCAGGCAACGATCACCGGCGCTACCGGTGGCAATTTCGAGAACCTGGTGCCAAGCACTGCTCCAGCCGTGACGACAGTCACCGACACCATCGACACCTCGACCGTCAAACTGACGGCTGATACTTCGGTGGCCGAAGGCGGCACTGTGACTTACACCGCCACGGTTGGTGCGCCAGTTACTGGCTCGCCTGTGGTCGTGACCCTGGCCAATGGTCAGAACATCACCATCGCTGTAGGCCAGACTTCCGGCACTGCGACCTTTACCGCACCGAACGATGCGCTGACCGGCAACGCTCCGCTGACCAACTCGATCACTGGCGTAAGCGGCGGTAACTTCGAAAATCTGGTGGCGGACAAAACCCCGGTTTCGACTTCCGTCACAGACGTTGCCGACACTACAAATCTGTCGCTGAGCGCGACCGGTTCTGTGGCTGAGGGCGGTCAGATTACGTACACCGCGAC
>NZ_QETJ01000099.1:0-18135 GCF_003105095.1 Pseudomonas sp. NDM
GCAACGAGGCTGCGATCTCTTGATCTTCAAAGCAAAATCAAAAGATCGCAGCCTCGTTGCACTCGTCAGCTCCTACAAGGGGTTCGGTGTTTCATGAGGTCGTGCGGCGCTTGAGGAGCAGGGTCAGGCCCAACCCGGTCACCGACAACAGCGCCGCGCTGAAGAAAATCCACGAATAGCCCAGATTCAATGCCACCGCGCCCATCAGTGGCCCGGCGATCGCCAGGGCCAGATCGAAAAACACCGCATAAGCTCCGAGTCCCGAACCACGACTGGAACTCGGCACCTGCTTGATCGCTTCAACGCCCAGCGCCGGGTAGACCAATGACAGCCCGAACCCCGCCAGCCCGGCGCCGATCAATGCGTAGGCAGTGGAGGGCGCCAGCCACAACATCACCAGCCCGACGGTTTCCACTGTCATGCAGACGATGGCCGAGGCGAACCCGCCAAACCGGGCGATCGCGGAGATGAATAACAGTCGCGACAAAATGAAACACACGCCGAACACCGTCAGGCAGTACGCCGCGCCAGTCCAGCCGCGGTTGAGGTAATAAAGGGTGATGAAGGTGGTCAGCGTGCCGTAGCCGATCGACGCGAGGGTCAGGCTGGTGCCGTACGGCGCAATCTTGCCGAACACGGCCCAGAACGACAGACGCTCACCACGAATCACCGGCACCGAAGGCTTGTTGCGGATCAACCACAACGCACCCGCGGCCAACGCCGACAGCGCGATACCCAGGCTGACAAAGCCATATTCAGCAACCATCACCACGCCCAGCGGCGCGCCAATGGCAATCGCGCCATAGGAAGCGATGCCGTTCCAGCCGATGGATTTGGCTGTGTGCTCGACACCGACCTGGCCCATGCACCAACTGATCGTGCCGACACCGATCAAGCCTTGAGCGATACCCAGCAGCAGGCGCCCGGCGATCAGGATCAACAGGCTGGTCAGCGGAAAACTCTGCAGCAAGGTCGACAGCAACGTCAGCGCGCCACTGAGGACAATCCCCCACAAGCCATAAATGATCGCCCGCTTGGTGCCGAGTGTGTCCGACATGCGCCCGGCCATCGGCCGGCTGAGCAGGGTGGCCAGGTACTGCGAGCCGATCACCAGGCCGGCAATGATCGCGCTGAAACCCAGTTGCTCGTGGACATAACCTGGCAGTACCGCGATCGGCAAGCCGATGCAGAGAAAGGCAATGAAGGTGTAGAAAACGATGGAGACGATCTGCAGGGTGATCGCCAGGGAGCTTTGCGGTGGCAGTGGCTGCGCAGACATGAGCACTCGTTCGCGGGCGGCGGTGGGAGAGTTGCCGACATCATGGCGCGGGGTTGGGATAAAAGAAAGCAGGCTAACGATCAAAACATCGCAGCCTTCGGCAGCTCCTGCAGGGATTGATGGCGCGGCTGATTACCTCATCGCGAGCAGGCTCACTCCTACAGGGGAATGCATTCCAAATGTAGGAGTGAGCCTGCTCGCGATGGAGTCAGCACCGGCGAAAATATTTTGATCACATAAAAAAAGCCCTGTCACATGGACAGGGCTTTTACTTGCAGCTTGCCGCTTGAAACTCGCAGCTGCCGTTAAAACACAACACCCTGGCTACGCAGGTAATCGTCATAGGTGCCGCTGAAGTCGGTCACGCCGTTCGGGCTCAGCTCGATGATGCGGGTGGCCAGGGACGATACGAACTCACGGTCGTGGCTGACGAAAATCAGCGTGCCCGGGTAGTTTTCCAGCGCCAGATTCAGCGCTTCGATCGATTCCATGTCCAGGTGGTTGGTCGGTTCGTCCATGATCAGCACGTTCGGCTTTTGCAGGATCAGCTTGCCGAACAGCATGCGACCCTGCTCACCACCGGAGATGACCTTGACCGATTTGAGAATCTCGTCGTTGGAGAACAGCATGCGGCCCAAAGTACCGCGAATCATCTGCTCGCCCTGAGTCCACTGCCCCATCCAGTCAAACAGCGTGACGTCGTCTTCGAAGTCGTGAGCGTGATCCTGAGCGTAGTAGCCCAGCTCAGCGGCGTCGGTCCATTTCACGCTACCGGCATCCGGGGTCAGTTCGTTGACCAGGGTGCGCAGCAGGGTGGTCTTGCCGATACCGTTCGGGCCGATGATCGCAACGCGCTCGCCGGCTTCAACCTGGAAGCTGAAGTCCTTGAACAGTGGCTTGCCATCGAAACCCTTGGCCATTTTCTCGACCATGACCGCCTGACGGTGCAGCTTCTTGTTCTGTTCGAAACGAATGAACGGGCTGACACGGCTGGAAGGCTTGACCTCGGCCAGCTGGATCTTGTCGATCGCCTTGGCGCGGGAAGTGGCCTGCTTGGCTTTCGAGGCGTTGGCCGAGAAGCGGCTGACGAACGATTGCAGTTCGGAAATCTGCGCTTTCTTCTTGGCGTTGTCCGACAGCAACTGCTCGCGGGACTGGGTCGCCACGGTCATGTACTCGTCGTAGTTGCCCGGGAACAGGCGCAGCTCGCCGTAATCCAGGTCAGCCATATGCGTGCACACGCTGTTCAGGAAGTGACGGTCGTGGGAGATGATGATCATCAGGCTGTTGCGCTGGGTCAGGATGTTTTCCAGCCAGCGAATAGTGTTGATGTCCAGGTGGTTGGTCGGTTCGTCGAGCAACAGCACTTCCGGATCGGAGAACAGCGCCTGCGCCAGCAATACGCGCAGTTTCCAGCCTGGGGAGACTTCGCTCATCGGGCCGAAATGCTGTTCCAGCGGAATACCCAGACCCAGCAACAGTTCGCCGGCGCGGGATTCGGCGGTGTAGCCGTCCATCTCGGCGAACTCGGTTTCCAGCTCGGCAACGGCCATGCCGTCTTCTTCGGACATTTCTGCGAGCGAGTAGATGCGATCGCGCTCGGCCTTGACCTTCCACAGCTCTTCGTGACCCATGATCACGGTGTCGATCACGGTGAATTCTTCGTAGGCGAACTGATCCTGGCGCAGCTTACCCAGACGCACGTTCGGCTCGAGCATGACCTGGCCACCGGACGGATCGAGATCGCCGCCGAGGATTTTCATGAAGGTCGACTTGCCGCAACCGTTGGCACCGATCAGGCCGTAGCGATTGCCTGCGCCGAATTTGACCGAAACGTTTTCGAACAGCGGCTTGGCGCCAAACTGCATCGTGATGTTAGCTGTGGAGATCAATTACCTTACCTATCAATGGGTTAGAGCTGGTCTGTGGTGCCTGGTACAAAATTGAGTACCAATCTGGAGCTTTTCCAGCTCCCCCCAGTCTGTGCTTGAGTTGAGCCAACGCGCATAAGCCGTCCGCAACTGGGGCCTGTGAAGGCAAGCTGCTGAGCGACGAGTACGGGGTTCTTGTTGGACATTGGCGCGCATTGTCGCATAACTCAGACGGCAGTTATATGGCAGGCAAACTGGCATCTGTGTCGGCTCGTCAGGCGGACGCGGAATATCCGCTGATCAAAATCTCGAAAACCCGAATGAACTCACTCGACCATTTTCACTTCGGAAAGTGGAGCAGCAGCTTTTTCGTTCAATCGAGTGAGGACCAAGCCATGCGAGCAATGACCTATCACGGCGCTCATGATGTGCGCGTCGAAACCGTACCGGACCCGAAACTTGAAGCCGCGGACGACATCATCCTGCGCGTCACCGCGACCGCCATCTGCGGGTCGGACCTGCACCTGTACCGAGGCAAAATACCCACCGTCGAACATGGCGATATCTTCGGCCATGAGTTCATGGGCATCGTCGAAGAAACCGGCTCCGCGGTCACAGCAGTGCAGCGCGGCGACCGTGTAGTGATTCCTTTCGTGATCGCCTGTGGCGATTGTTTTTTCTGCCAGCAAGAGCTCTATGCCGCTTGCGAGACGACCAATGAAGGCCCCGGCGCGGCGCTGAACAAGAAAATGATTCCGCCACCGGCCGCGCTGTTCGGCTACAGCCGTTTGTATGGCGGGATCCCCGGCGGCCAGGCGGAACTGGTGCGCGTACCGAAAGCCAACACCGGGCCGTTCAAGGTGCCGGGCACGCTGTCGGACGAAAAAGTGCTGTTCCTCTCCGACATCCTGCCGACTGCCTGGCAAGCGGTGATCAACGCCGGCGTCGGCCAGGGTTCGAGCCTGGCGATCTACGGTGCCGGGCCGGTCGGTTTGCTGACCGCAGCCTGCGCCAGAATGCTTGGTGCGGAACAGATCTTCATGGTCGATCACCACCAGTACCGCCTCGATTATGCCCAGCGCACCTACGGCGTGATTCCGATCAACTTCGATGAGGACGACGACCCGGCCGACACCATCATCAGCCAGACTGCGGGGCATCGCGGTGTCGATGCGGTGGTCGATGCCGTCGGCCTTGAGGCCAAAGGCAGCACCACCGAAACCGTGATGGCTACACTCAAGCTCGAAGGCAGCAGCGGCAAGGCCTTGCGCCAGTGCATTGCAGCCGTGCGGCGTGGCGGTGTGGTCAGCGTTCCGGGGGTATATGCCGGGTTCATCCACGGCTTCATGTTCGGCGACGCCTTCGACAAGGGCCTGACCTTCAAAATGGGCCAGACTCACGTACAGCGCTTTCTGCCGGAGCTGCTCGGCTACATCGAAACCGGCAAGTTGCAGCCCGAAGCGATCATCACCCACAGGCTGTCGCTGGAACAGGCGGCCGAGGGTTACAAGATCTTCAATAAAAAGCAGGAAGAATGCCGCAAGGTGATTCTGACCCCGGGTGGCAGCGATGTTCCTTTGGCGCAGCTGGATGAAACCACGCCGTTCGTACCGGCTACTTGAAACTGAGGAGTTTTCATGGCGCTACCGTCATCTTCGTTCGCAGCTCCCGTGCGAGCATGGTTCGTGAACCTGTCGCGCACGGGCTGGGGAGGGCGCATTTTCTGGCTGACCCTGGTCGGGGTAACCGTGCTGCTGCTGATCAGCGGCTACACCGGTCTGGTCAGCACAGGCCGCGACACCTTGCGCCTCGCGAGCCTTGGCGGGCTGTCGGGTTTCGCCGCTACGGCAGTCGGTGCATTGCTGGCCCTGGCGTTGCGCGCGATTACTTCGCGAACCCAAGACACCATGCTCGGTTTCGCGGCAGGGATGATGTTGGCTGCCAGTTCCTTTTCACTGATTTTGCCGGGGATCGCGGCGGCGAAGGAGGCGGTAAGCAGTCCCATGCTCGCCGCCGCCGTCGTGGTAGCCGGCATGGCGTTGGGCGTTGCATTGATGGTCGGCCTCGACCGCTTCGTCCCGCACGAACATGAAAAGAGCGGGCGGCGCGGCCCTGAGGCGAAGCGCTTCAATCGGGTCTGGTTGTTTGTTCTGGCGATCACCCTGCACAACTTGCCCGAAGGCATGGCGATCGGTGTCAGTTTCGCCACTGGCGACATGAAAATCGGCCTGCCGCTGACCACTGCCATCGCCATTCAGGATATTCCCGAAGGCCTGGCGGTGGCGTTGGCGCTGCGGGTCACCGGGATTTCGGCCGGACGCGCGGCGTTGATTGCCGCCGCTTCCGGATTGATGGAACCGTTGGGCGCGATTATCGGTTTGGGCATCACCAACAGTTTCGCCTTGGGCTTTCCGGTGGCGATGGGCCTGGCAGCGGGCGCGATGATCTTCGTGGTTTCCCATGAAGTGATCCCGGAAACTCACCGCAACGGCCATGAAACCCCTGCAACGCTCGGGCTGATGCTCGGCTTTGGCGTGATGATGTTTCTCGACACCGCCTTGGGGTAGAGAAGCCGCGCAAACCGCTGAGCGAATCGTCGCGCACAAAAAAGGAATTTTTTTCAGCGCCAATCACTCTTTCGTTTATAGGCAATGCCAATAACGCAGGGGAATGAGTCATGTCGCTGATCGAAATCCCGACCAGGAAGTCTTCGGGTAAAACATCCAGGCCGGCGGATACCGAGCGCCGGCTCTACGACCGATTGTTGGCAGAAGACTCCACGGCCGATCGCGCGGCGCTGGACTTTCTGCGTCGACAATTGAGCACGGCGGCTGCACTGCCTGACGACTTGCCGGGCAACGCTGAAGAGTTGCTGCAATGGTCGGAAACCCGTTGCGCCAAAGTGGCTGGCGAATACGCGGATTACCTCGAACAACGGCAGCAGGGCGCGCCACGCCGCTATTTCCGCAACAAATCCCACGCCTTGTACTTCATTCTGCATGTAGCACCGACCAAAGAGGTCGATGGCGCCTGGCTGGCCGGGCTGCTGCCGCAGTGGCAGGATCCGCGTTTCGACGATTTGCTCGACACCTATCTGGAAGAACTGGGCGAGGGCGTGCCACGGCAGAACCATGTGGTGATCTATCGCAAACTGCTCGCCGAACATGATTGCTCGGATCTGAGTGGCCTTGCCGACGAGTATTTCTTGCAGGGCGCGGTGCAACTGGCGCTGGGGCGCTTCGGCGCGCAGTTCCTGCCGGAAGTCATCGGCTTCAACCTCGGCTATGAACAACTGCCGCTGCACTTGTTGATCACTGCGTATGAGCTGGCAGAGCTGGGCATCGACCCGCATTATTTCCGCCTGCATGTGACCATCGACAACGCCAGCACCGGCCATGCGCGCAAGGCTGTGCAATCGATGCTCGAGCTGATGCCGCTGGGCGAAGAGCGCGACGAGTTCTACCGGCGCATGGCGATCGGTTATCGCCTCAACGATGTCGGCAAGGGCACCACCGCAGTTATCAAGGAATTTGATTTGCAGCATGAAGTCATTGCCATGCTCGAGCGCAAGGCGGTGTTCGGTCGGCACATGCACTCTGATTACTGCCGGATCGAAAACCGCACCATCAACCAGTGGCTGGCGACGCCGGGGCAAATGGGCGAATTCCTCGCGGCGCTGGAGCGCAAGAGCTGGATCAAACGTGGCGAGGCGGTGGAAGAAAGTCGCTTCTGGCGTTTGATCGACGGCAGCGATGCGGCGATGTTCGGTGTGTTCAACGGCTATGAAAAACAACTGATGCGCGACTGGATCACTGAGGATTGCCCGGCGTCCCGGCCTCGGCCTTACGTGCGCCGCGAAGCCGCCGTCGAAGAAACCTTTGACGACGATGCCGATCTGCTCAACCTCGAAGCCGCGCTGGCCGACAAGCCTTCCACCGAGCAAATGGAGATTTTGCTGCCGTGGCTGCAACCCCAGCGGCATTGGCGTCCAGCCGGACTTTTCGCGACGCGTCGCTTCATGCAACTGCGCGCCCGCTTGCGTTGAAACAAGGAGCTTTCATGTCGGCACAAGAAACATCGGACAGAGCGCTGTTCGAGTTGGGCAAGCGCCTGCTCGACAGCGGTTATCAGTTCATCACCCCAACGCCGTTGACCCACGAACGTTTTCTGCAGCGTTTCGCCACACCGCTGGCGAAGGATCTGCGCGACGTGTTCGGCTGGTCCATGCCGTTTCCTGCCGAGCTATTCAAGGCAGACGAACTGGCAAGCCTGGAGCAGTCAGGCGTAGTCGCACGCGATGGCGCCGTATGGCGCAGCCAGGTGCGCTGGTCGACGCTCAATGACCGGTTATTTGCCCACTCGGCGTTTCCGACGACGGCGAGCGATGCGGTCTTCTTCGGCCCGGACACGTATCGCTTCGCCCAGGCCATCGAAGCGCAATTGCAGCAACGGTTTTCGCCGATCAGGCGCGCAGTGGATATCGGCTGCGGCAGTGGCGCCGGGGCGGTGCTCATCGCCAAGGCGCGTCCGGATGCCCAAGTGGTGGCGGTCGACATCAACCCGCAGGCGCTGCGCCTGAGTGCGGTCAACGCCGAGCTGGCCGGGGCCAGCAACGTGTCGGTGTATCACAGCGATCTGCTCGCCAGCGTCGAAGGCCAGTTCGACTTGATCATCGCCAATCCGCCATATATGAACGATCAGCAACAGCGCGCCTATCGTCACGGCGGCGGGGCGCTGGGGGAGGGTTTGTCGGTGCGCATCGTGCGCGAGGCGTTGCCGCGTCTGGAAGTCGGCGGCACGTTGCTGGTCTATACCGGCGTGGCGATTGTTGCCGGTAAGGATCCGTTCCGCGAGGCGGTTGCGCCGCTGCTCAAGGGCGAGCGTTTCGGCTGGACTTATCGCGAGCTCGATCCGGATGTGTTCAGCGAGGAATTGCTCAAGCCTGAATATGAGCGCGCCGAGCGCATCGCCGTGGTCGCGCTGACGGTAACCCGCGAGCAGTGACCGACAGAGGGGCCACTGCTCGCGCGGTGGCCTTATCGATTTCTGATGCGTGAGAGTGTCAGCAGGCAAACCCCTACCAGCATCGCAGCCCCGGCTACCAGCAGCGGAGAAGGGCGAATTGGCTGCCGCGAAATTCGCTCGACACGCCCGGCGAGGGATGTGCGCACCGGCGCAGCAGCTTCTGCCAGATAGGGCGTTTCTTCGATTTCCAGGCGTAAGCCGTCCGGCATTACCAACGTCAGCCCCTCGATCGTGCCGGCAATCCTGTCCGGATACACCGGCTCACCGGTCGGGTCGAGCTGGTCGTAGAAGAACGTCTGTCCTTCAAGCCAGCCAACGGCGGTCTGCAATTCAGGTCCCAGGTAATACTTTCCATCGAGAAAAAAGCCAGAGAATTGCGGCGCGCGCTCGACGCTCTCAATGCGATAGCGCTGACCTGGTTTCATACCGGTTTCTGGGGCGATCATGGGGGTTCCTCCATTATTGGTAAGCGATAGAGGAGCGCGCGCGAAGCGTGGTTCCATCGAAATGAGCAACGGCCGTTTCGCCCGCTTTTGCAGTCGCGCCGGCATTACCCAAAAGTAGGGCAAGACAGTTTTTCACAGTTGAGGATTCACTATCGGTTACAAAGTGTGGCTAAAATGCCACCCTTTCACCGAGCGCCCGGAAACGGCGCGGGCCAAGGACGCGCCCTGTGCATCAAGACCGCTGCATAAGACGCTGGGCCCCAGGCCGCCACGCGCGCAGTTTGTTCACTTTTGACGTGTGACCCTTTTCCGTGAAACTCATCATTGCCGCTGTTTATGTCATCTCCATTGCTTACGTTCACCTGCGTGGACGCGTGCGCCACAAGCTGGGCCGTCAATTGAGTGACCACTCGACGTTTCTCGCGCCGATCAACTGCTTCCTGTACCTCTTTTCGAAAATGCCGAACAAGCCGTATCTGAACCCGGCGGATTTTCCCGATCTGAGCCCGTTGCAGGCCCATTGGCAAGAGATTCGCGAGGAAGGCCAGAACCTGCTGCGTGCAGGCGAGATCAAGCGCTCGAACCAGTATGACGATGTTGGCTTCAACTCCTTCTTCAAGACTGGCTGGAAGCGCTTTTATCTGAAGTGGTACGGCGACAGTCACCCATCGGCAATGAAGCTGTGCCCGCGCACCACCGAACTGGTGCAAAGCATCGGCTCGATCAAGGCGGCCATGTTTGCCGAGCTGCCGCCGGGCTCCAAGCTGGTGCGCCATCGCGATCCGTATGCGGGTTCCTATCGCTATCACCTGGGGCTGGATACGCCGAACGATCCTGGCTGCTACATCAACGTCGACGGTGAGAACTATCACTGGCGCGATGGTGAAGCGGTGATGTTCGACGAAACGTTTATCCATTACGCAGAAAACACCACGGATCAGAACCGTATCATTCTGTTCTGTGATATCGAGCGTCCGTTGAAATACCGCTGGGCCGCTGCGTTCAATCGCTGGTTCAGCCGCACGGTGATGTCGGCGGCGGGCGCGCCGAATGATGCGGGGGACAAGACCGGTGGCATCAACCGCTTGTTTACCAAAATCTACAAGATCCGCTTGCGCGGCAAAGAGCTGAAGAAGCGCAATCGCACGCGGTATTACCTGGAGAAGTGGGCGATTTTTGCGGCGTTGCTGGCGATCTTTATTCTGATCTGAAGATTAGCGGTGTCTTGACTGGCGCTATCGCGAGCAGGCTCACTCCTACACGGGAACGCAATCCAAACTGTAGGAGTGAGCCTGCTCGCGATTGGCCCTGACATTCAAATCACTTCTTCCTGATTCACCGATTATTCCCCAGACGCCTTCCGAGTCTTCTTCGCCGGCGCCGCCTTGCTGGTTGATTTGGCCTTCGGCTTGGCCGGGGCCTTGCCACCAAGACTGCGTTTAAGCAGCTCGGTCAGGTCGATAACATCGGCCGTCTTGCGCTCTTCTTCGCCAGTGGCGGTCTCGACATCCTCGATCTTGCCTTCGTGGGCTTTCTTCTCGACCAGCGCCATGATCTTGTCTTCGAACTCGTCCTTGTAATCCTCCGGTGTCCACTCCGCGGTCATGTCTTCAACCAGACGTTTGGCCATGTCCAGCTCACCCTTGGCCAGTTGCGGTTTGGTCACTTCGCTGCCCAGGGCCAGCTCATCGAGGCCGCGTACTTCCTGCGGCCAGCGCAGCTTGACCAGAACCAGCGCCGACTCCAGCGGCATCAGCGCCGCCAGGTATTGGCGGGTGTGCAGGACGACGCGGGCGAGGGCGACCTTGTTGGTTTTGCTCAGGGTTTCGCGCAGCAACGCGTACACCTTGCCGCCGCGTTTGTCCGGCGCCAGGTAGTAGGGCGTGTCGATGTTCTGCAGCGGAATCTGCTCGGCGTCGACGAACGAGAAGATGTCGATGGTCTGCGTCGAAACGGGGTGCGCGGAACGGATCTCTTCCTCGCTGAGCACCACGTACCGGCCCTTTTCGTAAGCCACGCCTTTGACGATGTTTTCCTTGGTGACTTCCTTGCCGGTGACCTTGTTGATGCGTTTATAGCCCACCGGGTCCATGCTGCGGCTGTCGAGCCAGTCGAAGTCCACGCCTTGGGACGACGTCGCTGAAACCAGCGCCACGGGGATGTGTACCAGTCCAAAACTGATTGCGCCTTTCCAGATTGCCCGAGCCATGACCTGTCCTCCGAGTGATGATCAGGTGACCCGTGGCGCGGCGAGAAAGTTTCCAGTGATTGCGCGGGCTGCCAGGGTTACGGTCAAGCCGTGTTACATGTTGTTTAAGGCGCAAGGGTTAACAAATCCGAACCCACGGCGTAGCGTGGGCTCCAAGGCTCTAGTCCACGCACATCGAGAGGCATTTCTCATGAACCGGTTTCTGATTGGCATCGCCGTCCTGGGCCTCAGTGGCGGTCTGGTTCATGCCGACGTCGTGCTGGCGCAAAGCCCCACCGGCAATAGCAACAATCCCTACAACAGCCCGATCCGCCGGGCCAATCCCAACAGCATGCAGGGCACCCAGCCCAGCGCTCCACCCCTTCGCGGGCCGAACACCGTTCCGGTACCGCGTCAGCCGACCGTGGAAAATCGCGGCATCGGCAACGGCCAGCCGATTCGCTCGGTACCGAGCAATCCGCCGACCTTCATTCCCAACCCGCCCTCACGGGGCACCGGCAGCAACCGTTGACCGGCAGGACTGAGGTTCTGTCAGCCCTTCACACGAACATAAGGAATCGTGCATGTTGCGTAAAACCCTTCTAGCCACCTGCTGCGCCGCCGCGCTGATCAGTGCCCCGGCGTTCGCCGCCGCGCCCAAAGAGCTGAAAAGCGAACAGGGCATCCTTGAAGTCAGCACCATTGCCCAGGGCCTGGAACATCCGTGGGCGCTGGCGTTCCTGCCTGATCAGAAAGGCATGCTGGTCACCGAACGGCCGGGCCGTCTGCGCGTCGTGAGCAAGGACGGCAAATTGTCGGAGCCGATCAGCGGCGTGCCACAAGTCTGGGCCAAAGGGCAGGGCGGTCTGCTCGATGTGGTGCTGTCGCCGGACTTCAAGCAGGACCGCATGGTCTACCTGTCCTACGCAGAGGGCGGTGGCGAGGGCGGCAAGGCCGGCACCGCGGTAGGGCGCGGACGACTTTCCGATGACCTGAAGACCTTGAAGGACTTCAACGTGATCTTTCGTCAGGAACCGAAATTGTCGGTGAGCAACCATTTCGGTTCGCGCCTGGTGTTCGATCGCGACGGGTATCTGTTTATCACTCTGGGTGAAAACAATGATCGCCCGACCGCGCAGGATCTCGACAAGCTGCAGGGCAAGGTCGTACGCATCTTCCCCGACGGCAAGGTGCCGGACGATAACCCGTTCGTTGGCCAATCCGGGGTTCGGCCGGAAATCTGGTCGTACGGGCTGCGCAACCCTCAGGGCGCGGCGCTCAATCCGTGGACCGGTACGTTGTGGGAGAACGAGCACGGGCCCCGTGGCGGCGATGAAGTGAACATCATCGAGCGCGGTAAAAACTACGGCTGGCCGTTGGCGACCCACGGTATCAATTACTCGATGCAGCCGATTCCCGAGGCGAAGGGTAAAACTGCAGAAGGAACAGTCGCGCCGCATCACGTCTGGGAGAAGTCGCCCGGTGTTACGGGCATGGCGTTTTACGATGCCGATCGCTTCAAGCCTTGGCAGCACAACGCGTTTATTGGCGCACTGGTGTCCCAGGAACTGATTCGCCTGCAGTTCGATGGCGACAAGGTCGTGCATGAGGAGCGTCTGCTGGGTGAGTTGAATCAGCGCATCCGTGATGTGCGCCAGGGACCGGATGGCTATTTGTATGTGCTGACAGATGACGAGAATGGCTCGTTGTACAGGCTGGGGTTGAAACCCTCGATCTGAGGCGTACCTGTGTAGGAGCTGCCGAAGGCTGCGATCTTTTGATCTTGATCGTTCCCACGCTCTGCGTGGGAATGCAGCCCGGGACGCTCTGCGTCCCAAAAGATCGCAGCCTTCGGCAGCTCCTACAGAATCAGTGCGCCAGGCAGTCCCGCCTTTGGCCGAACCGCCACCCCATTGCCTTGTTATAGTTCGGGCCTTATTTTCCAGCCCGGTAAAGGATCACTGCCATGACTCAATACTCCGCCTTCAGCGTCGAACTGGCCGATAACATCGCCCATGTGCAGATCAATCGTCCGGAAAAGATCAACGCGATGAACGCGGCGTTCTGGAGCGAGATCGTCGAGATCTTCCAATGGATCGACGACACCGACGAAGTGCGTGTGGTGGTGCTGAGTGGCAACGGCAAACATTTTTCTTCCGGCATCGACCTGATGATGCTGGCTGGCGTGGCCAATGAACTGGGCAAGGACGTGGGCCGCAATGCACGCCTGCTGCGGCGCAAGATCCTCAACCTGCAGGCTTCGTTCAACGCCGTCGACAATTGCCGCAAACCGGTGCTGGCCGCCATTCAGGGCTACTGCCTGGGTGGGGCGATCGATCTGATTGCCGCTTGCGATATGCGTTACGCGGCTGAGGACGCGCAGTTCTCGATCAAGGAAATCGATATCGGCATGGCCGCTGACGTCGGCACGTTGCAACGGTTGCCGCGAATCATCGGAGACGGCATGCTGCGCGAACTGGCTTACACCGGTCGCACCTTTGGCGCCGAGGAAGCGCGCAGCATGGGCCTGGTCAATCGCGTCTACAGCGACAAGGACACGTTGCTCGAAGGCGTGTTCGAGATTGCCCGCGACATCGCTGCCAAGTCGCCGATTGCCGTGACCGGCACCAAGGAAATGATCAGCTACATGCGCGACCATCGCATTGACGACGGTCTCGAATACGTTGCCACCTGGAACGCCGCCATGTTGCAATCCACCGATCTGCGCGTGGCGATGGCCGCCCACATGAGCAAACAGAAACCCGAATTTCTGGATTGAGTTAACCATGATTTCTCGCTGGACCACTGCAGTACTCGACACCGATCAACCCGGCGGCTGGGCCGTGGCGCGCAGCCCGGAAGGCTTTCTGTTCGATGACAACGGCGCGCTGTTCCCGCGCGAATGGCTCAAGCGCCAGGACCTTGCGGTCCTTGCCGAGCACGGCATTGGTCATCTCGACGGCGAACCGGTGTATCTGCTGGAGTTGCGCAGTGTCAGCGATGTACCGGGTTGCGGCTGGAAAGGCCTGCGAGCGTTCATGCTCGAGGGCGATCACACGCTGTACAAAGTCCTCGGTTATGCCGCGCAGATCGGCACTTGGGCGCGCGAGCATCGCTTCTGCGGCAACTGCGGCCAGCCGATGACGCAGGTGCCGCGCGAGCGGGCGATGTATTGCCAGCCGTGCGATCTGCGCAGCTATCCGCGCATTTCACCGAGCATGATCGTGCTGATCACCCGTGGCGACGAAATCCTCTTGGCGCGCTCGCCGCGCTTCGTCACGGGGGTTTACAGCACCTTGGCCGGTTTCGCCGAGCCGGGGGAGTCGGCTGAGGATTGTCTGATTCGTGAAGTGCGCGAAGAAGTGCAGATCGAAGTGAAGAACATCCAGTACATCGGCAGCCAGTGCTGGCCGTTCCCGCATTCGATGATGCTCGGCTTCCATGCCGAATACGCCGGTGGCGAGATCGTCTGTCAGGAAGACGAGATCGAAGACGCCCAGTGGTTCAACGTCCATGAACTGCCGCCGTTGCCGGCGTCACGTTCGATAGCCCGTTACTTGATCGATGTCTACGTGGCGCGGCGCTTAGGCCACGCTGAACCAGTGCTGCCAGGCTAGGCGCACGGTCAGGCCAAGCACCACGGTGATGAATACCGGACGAATGAATTTGGCGCCGCCGCTGATTGCCGTGCGTGCGCCAAAAAAGGCCCCGACCATCACCGACAGGCCCATGCACAAGCCGATGATCCAGTCGACCTGACCGGAGAAAATGAACACCGACAGCGCCGCGATGTTGCTGACAAAGTTCATGCTCCGCGCTACGCCGCTGGCCTTGACCAGATCGATCGGGTACAGCAGCAGACTGCTCACTGTCCAGAACGCGCCCGTGCCGGGACCGGCCACGCCATCGTAGAAGCCGAGGCTGAAGCCCTGGGTCGACTGCCATTTCTTTTTGATTGGTGCGTCGCTGTCCAGCGGCGCTTTCGGCGTGCCACCAAACAACAGATACACACCACAAGCGAAGACGATCACCGGCAGCATTTTGTTCAGCCATTCGGCCGGCAGGTAATGCGCAACCACCGCACCCGTGAGCGCGCCGACCAGAGTGCCGACTATTGCGTGGGTCCACTGTCGCGGATGAAACAGTTTGCGTCTGTAGAAGGTGAAGCTGGCAGTTGCCGAGCCGAAGGTCGAACTCAGCTTGTTGGTGCCCAGCACCAGATGCGGCGGCAGGCCCGCCGTCAGCAGCGCCGGCGTGGTCAACAGACCGCCACCACCCGCGATGGCATCGAGGAAACCGGCAAGGAAGGCAACGGCAGCCAGAATGGCCAAAGTGGTGAGGTCAACGCTGAGTTCGAAAGGCATGGAGTCGGCTTATTCGGCAAGGCGCAGAACGTGAGCTGCGGGGAGGGCAGTCATGTTACCTGTATCCAACTGTTGCGACGAGCCGCAGGGCCTATTCGCGAGCAGGCTCGCTCCAACAGATGCGGTGCCGTACTCAAAATCAATATTCACCGCAAAACCATTGTAGGAGTGAGCCTGCTCGCGATGGCGGTTTGTCAGACGTGAAGACGTCACAGACATACCGCTATCGCGAGCAGGCTCACTCCTACATTGAATCGGGGTAGGCTTTAGAGGCCGAGTTCACTCAGGCCCGGATGGTCATCCGGCCGGCGGCCCAGCGGCCAGTGGAATTTGCGTTCGCTTTCCTTGATCGGCATGTCATTGATGCAGGCGTAGCGCTGGAACATCAGGCCGTTGTCATCGAACTCCCAGTTTTCGTTGCCGTACGAACGGAACCAGTTGCCGGAATCATCGTGCCATTCATAGGCATAACGCACGGCGATACGGGTATCGGAGTAGGCCCAGAGTTCTTTGATCAAGCGATAATCCAGCTCCTTCGCCCACTTGCGGGTGAGGAATGCCTTGGCCTCCTCGCGGTTGTTGGCGAACTCGGCGCGATTGCGCCATTTGGTATCGAGGGTGTAGGCGAGCGAAACCTTTTCCGGATCGCGGGTGTTCCAGCCATCTTCGGCAAGGCGCACTTTTTCGATGGCTGAAGCGTGGTTGAACGGGGGCAATGGCGGACGTACCTGGGCTGCAGTCGACATGTTCAATCTCCTGATTCATTTAATGTATGAACAACAAGTCCGGCTTGTTAAGCGTTACAGGCCCAATAACTTTCGCGCCATGCATTGCGCATTATCGGCGGCACTGTGATCACCCATCACAAGCGCTACGGTAATGGCGCCTTCAATCAGAACCAGCAACTGTCTGGCCAGCAGTTGCGGATCCTCGGCGCCATATTCGGTACACAGCTCGCACACGTAGTCGAGCAGCTTTTGTTTGTGTTCTTTGGCCACCAGCCGCACCGGATCCTGGGGATCGCCGGTTTCGCCGCTGGTGTTGATAAAGGCACAGCCGCGAAAGCCATCCGAGTCGAACCAGCCCTTGAGCACGGTAAACAGGTTGAGCAGGCGATCGGCCGGGGTTGCAGCTTGGTCGACAGCGTTTCTGAACCAGCTCATCCAGCGTATGTCGCGTCGCTGAAGGGCCGCGACTACCAGCGCGTCCTTGTCGGCAAAGTAACGGTAGATGCTTTTTCTGGAGACGCCGGCGGTTTTCACCAGGAGATCCATGCTGGTGGCAGCGATGCCACTTTTGTAGATCAACTTTTCGGTGACATCCAGAATGATGTCGCGTGTGTCGCTGCTGATTGATTCGTTCATGTGGCGAACAGTAGAACGGTTGTTCTCCTTGGTCAAGCGGATATGTGTTGCGTCTGTGAAATCGCTTTCGCGGGCAGGCTCGCTCCCACAGGGGAACGCATTTCAACCGACACTGAGAAGACCCGGCGCAGACGATGGTGTAAGCTCTCAAACTCTTCGGAATCGAACCTTGCGAGCCTTATGCCGTTGCTTTTCAAACGTTCTCTGCTGCCCAAACTGCGCAGCTTCGCGCTGACCGCCGAGGCGGTGAGCATTCTGTCCAGTGCTGCCGAATTCCGACGCTGCCTGCTCGAGCAAATCGCCGCAGCGACCCAGCGCATCTACATCGTCGCGCTGTATTTGCAGCAGGACGAAGCCGGCCAGGAAATCCTCGATGCCCTGCACGCTGCCAAACTCAAGCGTCCCGAGCTGGAAATTGCCGTCGTGGTTGACTGGTTGCGCGCCCAGCGCGGTCTGATCGGCGCGGGCAAGCAGCCTGGCAACGCCGCCTGGTATCAGGACATGACCCGCACGCATCAGAGCGAAGTGCCGATCTACGGCGTGCCGGTGCAGACCCGCGAGCTGTTCGGCGTGCTGCACCTCAAAGGCTTCGTCATCGATGACAACGTGGTCTACAGCGGCGCCAGCCTGAACAATGTCTACCTGCACAAACTCGACAAGTACCGCTTCGACCGTTACCACGTGCTGCACAGTCGCGAGCTCGCGGATTCGATGCAACATCTGGTCAAGCATGGCCTGATCGAATCGAAAGCCGTGCATCGCCTCGACCTGCCGAACCTGCCGAGCACGCGCAGCCTGCGCAACGACATCGGCGACCTGCGCAGTCGCCTCAAGTACGCGACCTACGACACCGGCGCCGGCAGCACCAGCAGAGAAGGGCTGTCGGTCACCCCACTGCTCGGCGTCGGCAAGAACAATCCGCTGAACCGGGCGATCCTCGAGCTGATCGCCAGCGCACAAAAGCAGCTGACCATCTGCACGCCGTACTTCAACCTGCCGCTGGGTGTGATCCGCGAGATCAACCGTGCACTGGCCCGCGGCGTGAAGATCGATATCGTGGTCGGCGACAAGACCGCCAATGACTTCTACATTCCGCCAAGCGAGCCGTTCAAGGTGATCGCCGCGCTGCCGTATCTGTACGAGATCAGCCTGCGCCGCTTCGCCAAACGCCATCAGCACAGCATCGACAGCGGCCAGCTGAACCTGCATTTGTGGCGCGATGGTGACAACACTTATCACCTCAAGGGCATGTGGATCGATCAGCGCTACACCTTGCTGACCGGCAACAACCTCAATCCGCGGGCGTTCCGTCTGGATCTGGAAAACGCGCTGCTGATCGATGATCCGCAAGGCGAATGGCTGGAGCCCCGGGCGAAAGAGCTGGAGAACATCTTCCGCCATACCACGCGGATCGACAGCTTCCAGACCCTGGAGACACTGCCGGATTACCCGGCGGGGGTGGCGAAGTTTCTCAAGCGGGTGAGTCGGGTGAGGATTGAGCGGTTGCTCTATCGGATTCTCTAGGGTTTGGTATTTGTAGTGTGGCGAAAACCGCTATCGCGAGCAGGCTCACTCCTACAGGGGAACGCATTCCAATT
>NZ_QETJ01000100.1:0-18038 GCF_003105095.1 Pseudomonas sp. NDM
CGAAGGCTGCGATCTTTTGATCTGGCCTGTCAGTGCTCCTGAAAAGATCAAAAGATCGCAGCCTTCGGCAGCTCCTACAGGGAGTCGCGCATGAACCGGCCGGTTAAGCTGACTTCACGTCCGCAACAGGCCTTGCAGTCCTATCTGGAAGACCTGCTGCTGGACCTGCCCGAAGACGTGCCGCCACCAGTCGAAGCGCAGCCGCCAGTCGTCGAACAGGCGCAGCCTCAAGTGATGGAAAGCGCCGAGGCCATGGACGAGTTCCAGGCGGCGGTGCTCGAAGAGCAGGCTCGCGACGCGCAGAAGTCTGTCGCTCCAATTGCCGCCCCGGCTGTTGCACCTGTAGCCAAGGCCCCGGTGGCGCTGATCGACGAACCGCGCGCGCCGCTGTCGACGCTGGCGCCGCTGCTGCAAACACAGTTATTGACCGTTCCGGAACCAGAACCAGAGCCGGAGCCAGAACCGGCGCCGCCAGTGGCAGAGCCGCAGGTGCTGATTCCGCCACTGGTCGAAGTGCACCTGCCACCGAACAACCCGCCGCCACCGGTTGAACCCGATGGCCGTCCGGCCTGGGCTGCAGAAGCCTTCGAATGCTTGCTGTTCGATGTTGCCGGGCTGACGCTGGCGGTGCCGCTGGTGTGCCTGGGGTCGATCTATTCGCTGGCCGGCCATGAGCTGACGCCGCTGTTCGGTCAGCCGGAGTGGTTCCTCGGAATTCTGCCGAGCCAGGCCGGCAACCTGAAGGTCCTGGACACCGCGCGCTGGGTCATGCCGGATCGGTACCGCGATGACTTCCGGCAGGGCCTGCAATACGTGATTTCGGTTCAGGGTTACGAGTGGGGGCTGGCGGTGCATCAGGTCAGTCGCTCGTTGCGCCTGGACCCGAATGAAATCAAATGGAGAAGTCATCGGGGTCAGCGGCCATGGCTCGCCGGCACGGTGATCGAGCACATGTGTGCATTGCTTGACGTATCCGCGCTGGCCGAGTTGATCGCCAGCGGCGGGGCAAAGCACTTGAGCGGCAATAAGCCGCTACATAAACCGACATAGCAGCCGACATAACAATCAGGCGATGGCATTTTTCAATGCCACCACACAGAACACACACCGCCCAGGGCGGTTTTTTCGAGGGGTCAGGGTATGAGTAGTCAGGCGTCGAATGCAAAAGGTTCTGAAGATCCGATCCTGCAATGGGTGACCTTCAAACTGGATAACGAAACCTACGGCATCAACGTGATGCGCGTGCAGGAAGTGCTGCGCTACACCGAGATCGCCCCGGTACCGGGTGCGCCGAGCTATGTGCTGGGCATCATCAACCTGCGCGGCAACGTGGTCACCGTGATCGACACCCGTCAGCGCTTCGGCCTGCACAGCGGCGAGATCAGCGACAACACCCGTATCGTCATCATCGAGGCCGACAAGCAAGTCGTCGGCATCATGGTCGACAGCGTCGCCGAAGTGGTTTACCTGCGTCAGTCGGAAATCGAAACCGCACCGAACGTCGGTAACGAAGAGTCGGCCAAGTTCATCCAGGGCGTGTGCAACAAGAACAACGAGCTGCTGATTCTGGTCGAGCTGGACAAGATGATGAGCGAAGAAGAATGGTCGGAACTGGAGAGCATCTGATTTGATTCTCGAGGTTGCGGTAATTGTTCTGTTCCTGTTCTGGGCCGGCACGCTGGCGATGTTCGTGTCGTACATCAAGGCGCAGCGGGTGATCGCTGCGCAGCAGGCCCAGGGCGATGCGCTGCGTGATCAGCGCATCAAGGAACTGGCCAAACGCGTCGACGATTACCAGAACGGCAACGTGCGCATGGGCGAAGCCCTGCACGAGTTGCGCGCGGTGGTGAGCCCGTTGCCGGACAAGATCGTTGCACTGGAACAACGCGACCCGTCGAGCCTGTCATTCGCCCAGGCGGCGAAACTGGTGGGCATGGGCGCGAGCGTTGATGAACTAACTCAGTCGTGCGGCTTGACCCAGGCTGAGGCGGAGTTGATGCGCAAGCTTCACAAGAACTAGAAGCAAGATCAAAAGATCGCAGCCTTCGGCAGCTCCTACATTGGATTCGCATTTCCCTGTAGAAGCTGCCGAAGGCTGCGATCTTTTGCTTTTAAGGCTTAATAATCATCGCCGCGCAGGGTCACATCTTTCTCGACCATCGGCGCGTTCGGGTCTTGTCCCTCGGGGAATTTGCCCTTCAGATTCCACGCAAACGCGATGATCTCGGCGATCGTGCGGTAGAGCTCTTCGGGGATGCTGTCGCCCAGTTCCATCCGCGCCAGCAGGCGCACCAGTTCGGCGTTTTCGTAGATCGGCACTTCGTAATCGCGGGCGATGCGCAGGATTTCTTCGGCCAGTTCATCGTCGCCCTTGGCGGTGAGGGTCGGGGCGTGGTTGCCGTCGTATTTGAGGGCGATGGCCTGGCGTGGGGCAGTGGAATCGTTCATGCGGTTTCGTCGACCCAGCGGTGTTCGAGGCGGGTTTGGTTGCCTTGCGGCGGGGTGCCGTGGTGGCAGTCGAGGTCGCCGACGTTGAGCCCGGAATCGAGCAAGCGCTGGCGCAGTGCAAGCAGATTGCTTTCGATCAGGTCGGCGGTGTACGGCCGCTCGGCCCACAGCTGACTGGACAGGCTGCCGGCAATCAGTTGCGCCTGAATCTGCATCGGTCCGAGGGGTTCCAGATCGAAGGCCAGATCGACCCGCCACAGTTGCTGTTTGGCTTCACGCTCGTCGCGGCGTTCGTGGGGTTGCGGTTCGCGCTCCGGCGCTTCTTCACGCTGAAACTTGACCTGCAGCGGCACGATGTCCTGCAAATTGCGCATGGGAATTTCCAGCTGCCAGGTGCTGAGCAGGCGGCCATCGTCGGTGACGCCGGTCTGTTCCAGGCTCGACAACTGATGGCTTTGCAGGCGCGACACCGCAGCGGCGGCGAGGCGCAGCAGTTGTTCGAGATCGCCTTCGCCTTCCAGTTTCGCCAGCAGCCGTTCGGGTAACGGAAAGCTGCTCGGCACCGGTTTGGCGCTGACCTGACCGAGGGTGCCCAAGGCATTTCGAACGAAACTCGGCAAGGCCTGCGCCAGGGTGTTGGCGGCGATGATCGCGTTGAAATTGGTGTTGCTCGGCAGGCCGGGGGTCAGTTGCGCGATCAGCTTGAGCAGGTCGGCCTTCATGTCCGGGGCAAGCGCCGGGTTTTGTCCGCCGAGCAATTTGGCTTCGAGGAACGCGCCGCTGTTGGCCAGGGCGAGTGCCACGCCTTTGGCCGTGCTCATTTGCTGCACGTCCGGCAGGCTGGCGAGCAGCTTGTCGACCACTGCGCGCAGATCGGCCGAAGTCTGATCGGTGGCCGGCGGCAGGTTCTGCAGCAATTTCAGCAAACCATCGAGCGAGCCCTGACGACTTTGCTGACCGAGCAATTGCTGACTGACCGCCAGTTGCTCCTGACGGCTGCTCAACGGCACGAATTTGAGGGTTTGCGCGTCCTGCACCTGCGCCGACAACAAGGTGCCGATGCGCAGCGGTTGCGGACTGTCGACGGTCAACGTGCTGCCGCTCAACGCAGTGTTGAGCAGGGTCACCATCGAACGGAACACCGCCGCTTGTCCTGGGGTTTGCGGCAGAGCCTGCGAGGTCACGACTTTGCCTTGCAGCAGGGTGCCGGCCGGCAACTGCGCGGTGTCGATGCGGGTGAGGGTGGCGACGCTGCTGGCAATCGCTTGCTGCACGGTGATTGCCAGATTCCCGGCCGATGGCTGGGTGATCGCCAGGTTGGTGCCCTGTGGCAACGGTAGATTGCTGCTGGCCTGCACGGTGGTCTGGCGACCGCTGTCGAGGGTCACTTTGAGCAGCAATTCAAAGGTCTGATCGGCCTGCTTGAGCGACAACACCTCGGCCTTGGCGCTTTGCCCCGCGCCTATCAAGCCCTCGACCGGCGTCAGCAGCTTGAGCAGTTCACCCATCTGTGGGCGAGCGCTCGCCGGCACGGTGGGCGGCAGCGGGAGGATGTTCATTTCGCCTGTCATACGCGGACACAACCTGAGGAAATTGCACTCTTGAGAGTAAGGCACGGCATGTATAATGCCGCGCGTCGTGCGCTTCGTTCAAAAAACCTAGCAATTGTTTGATCCAGCTCGCCAGATCGAGCGATCAAAGCATCTATGCTGCTTCTCTTTAACGGCCGCGCCAGAGCCGACTTGAACCGTATAAGGCCCGTGATCCCTTGACCAGTCCTGTCCTGCAAACCGTTGCCCTGGTGTGTGAACGCGATCTGCGGCTGCTGTTCGAAAACCTCGAATTGCGCCTGGTCAGCGGTGACATGGTGCAGATCAGCGGTCCCAACGGCAGCGGCAAGACCAGTCTTTTACGTCTGCTCGCCGGTTTGATGCAACCCACCGATGGCCAGGTGCTGCTCAACGGGCAACCGCTGGCCGAGCAGCGCAGCGAACTGGCGCGCAATCTGTTGTGGATCGGTCACGCCGCCGGGATCAAGGATCTGCTCACTCCCGAAGAAAACCTGTCGTGGCTCTGCGCCCTGCATCATCCCGCCGAGCGCGAGGCGATCTGGCAGGCACTGGCAGCGGTAGGATTGCGCGGTTTCGAAGACGTTCCCTGCCACAGTCTTTCCGCCGGTCAACAGCGCCGCGTAGCGCTGGCGCGGTTGTATCTGGACAGCCCGCCGTTGTGGATTCTCGACGAACCTTTCACGGCGCTGGACAAGCAGGGCGTCGCGCAACTGGAAGAACATCTGGCCGGGCATTGCGAGCGCGGCGGTCTCGTGATCCTGACCACGCACCATACGCTGAGCCGCATGCCGGCCGGTTATCGCGACATCGATCTGGGGAAATGGGCGGTATGAGTGTCTTCGGCCTGCTGCTTGCCCGCGAATCGCGCCTGCTGTTCCGCCGCCCGGCGGAGCTGGCCAACCCGCTGATTTTCTTCGCCATCGTCATTGCACTGTTCCCGCTGGCCGTCGGCCCGGAAACTCAAGTCTTGCAAAACCTGTCCCCGGGGTTAGTCTGGGTGGCGGCGTTGTTGTCGGTCCTGCTGTCGCTGGACGGATTGTTTCGCAGTGATTTCGAAGATGGCTCGCTGGAGCAGTGGGTCCTTTCGTCGCACCCGCTGCCGCTATTGGTCCTGGCCAAGGTGCTGGCACACTGGCTGTTCTCCGGGCTGGCACTGGTCCTGCTGTCGCCATTGCTGGCGTTGATGCTCGGTTTGCCGGCCGCCTGTCTGCCGGTGCTGCTGCTGTCGTTGCTGCTGGGCACGCCGGTGCTGAGCCTGCTCGGCGCAGTCGGCGCGGCGCTGACGGTCGGCCTCAAGCGCGGCGGTCTGTTGCTGGCGCTGCTGATTCTGCCGTTGTACATCCCGGTGTTGATCCTTGGCAGCGGCGCGTTACAGGCCGCGCTGCAAGGCATGCCGGCGACCGGATACCTGTTGTGGATGGCCAGCCTCACAGCGCTGGCGATCACCCTGACACCCTTTGCAATAGCCGCTGGCCTGAAGATCAGCGTCGGCGAATAATAATGAGGCCTGGTCAAAAATTGACCACTTCTTCCAGAAGAAAGGCATGACCCTCTGCCAGCTCGCGATGATGAGCGGCAACCGTGATGGAAACAGTATGAACTGGACCTGGTTTCACAAGCTCGGCTCGCCCAAGTGGTTCTACGGCATCAGCGGCAAGTTCCTGCCGTGGTTGAGCATCGCAGCGTTGCTGCTGATTGGCGTTGGTGTGGTCTGGGGGCTGGCGTTCGCGCCGCCGGATTATCAGCAAGGCAACAGCTTCCGCATCATCTACATTCACGTGCCTGCCGCGATGCTCGCCCAGTCGATCTACGTGATGCTCGCGGTGTGCGGCGTGGTCGGGCTGGTGTGGAAGATGAAACTGGCCGACGTCGCTCTGCAATGTGCTGCGCCGATCGGTGCGTGGATGACTGCGGTGGCGTTGGTTACCGGGGCGATCTGGGGCAAGCCGACGTGGGGCTCGTGGTGGGTCTGGGATGCACGCCTGACTTCGATGCTGATTCTGCTGTTCCTGTATTTCGGCGTGATCGCGCTGGGCAATGCCATCAGCAACCGCGACAGCGCCGCCAAGGCCTGCGCGGTGCTGGCGATCGTTGGGGTGATCAACATTCCGATCATCAAATACTCGGTGGAGTGGTGGAACACCCTGCATCAGGGCGCGACGTTCACCCTCACGGAAAAGCCGGCGATGCCGGCGGAAATGTGGCTGCCGCTGCTGCTGACGGTGCTGGGCTTCTACTGCTTCTTCGGCGCTGTGCTGTTGCTGCGCATGCGCCTTGAAGTGCTCAAGCGCGAAGCCCGCGCCAGTTGGGTGAAAACCGAAGTGCAGCAGAGTCTGGAGGCGGCACGATGAGTTTTGCTTCATTCGGCGACTTCCTCGCCATGGGCCATCACGGCCTGTATGTCTGGTCGGCCTACGGCATCTGTCTGGCGGTGCTGGCCCTCAACGTGGTGGCGCCGATTGCGGCGCGCAAGCGTTATCTGCAACAAGAGGCGCGTCGTCTGCGCCGGGAGAACGGCCAGTGAATGCGCTGCGCAAAAAACGTCTGATCATCATTCTGGCCATCCTGGTCGGGGTCGGCGCCGCTGTCGGCCTGGCCCTGAGCGCGCTGCAGGAAAACATCAATCTGTTTTACACGCCGACGCAGATCGCCAACGGTGAAGCGCCGCAGGACACGCGCATCCGCGCCGGCGGCATGGTCGAGGCCGGTTCGCTGCAACGATCCAAGGATTCGCTGGACGTCAAGTTCGTCGTCACCGATTTCAACAAGTCCGTGACCATCGCTTATCGCGGCATCCTCCCGGATCTGTTCCGCGAAGGGCAGGGTATCGTCGCCCTCGGCAAGCTCAACGCCGACGGCGTGGTGATTGCCGATGAAGTGCTGGCCAAGCACGATGAGAAGTACATGCCGCCGGAAGTGACCAAAGCGCTAAAGGACAGCGGTCAATCCGCGCCAACGCCTGTGAAGGAGGGTTGATCGATGGCAGCCGCACTGTTTATTCCTGAGCTGGGCCATCTGGCGATGATTCTCGCCCTGTGTTTTGCGCTGGTCCAAGCGGTGGTGCCGATGCTCGGCGCTTGGCGCGGCGACCGTTTGTGGATGAGCCTGGCGCAACCGGCAGCGTGGGGTCAGTTTGCCTTTCTGCTGTTTGCCTTTGGCTGCCTGACCTACGCGTTCATGACCGACGATTTCTCCGTCGGCTATGTGGCGATGAACTCCAACAGCGCGCTGCCGTGGTACTACAAATTCAGCGCGGTGTGGGGCGCCCACGAAGGCTCGCTGCTGCTGTGGGCACTGATCCTCGGCGGCTGGACGTTCGCCGTGTCGGTGTTTTCCCGGCAGTTGCCGCAAGTCATGCTCGCTCGCGTGCTGGCGGTGATGGGCATGATCAGCACCGGTTTCCTGCTGTTCCTGATTCTTACCTCGAACCCGTTCTCGCGGATCCTGCCGCAGATTCCCGCCGATGGCCGCGACCTCAATCCGTTGCTGCAGGACATCGGTTTGATCGTGCATCCGCCGATGTTGTACATGGGTTATGTCGGTTTCTCCGTGGCCTTCGCATTCGCCATCGCCGCGCTGCTCGGCGGTCGTCTCGACGCGGCTTGGGCGCGTTGGTCGCGGCCATGGACCATCGTCGCCTGGGCGTTCCTCGGCATCGGCATCACCCTCGGTTCGTGGTGGGCGTATTACGAACTCGGCTGGGGCGGCTGGTGGTTCTGGGACCCGGTGGAAAACGCCTCGTTCATGCCATGGCTGGTCGGCACTGCGCTGATCCACTCGCTGGCGGTCACCGAAAAACGCGGCGTGTTCAAGAGCTGGACGGTGTTGCTGGCGATTGCCGCGTTCTCGTTGAGCCTGCTCGGCACCTTCCTCGTCCGCTCGGGCGTGCTGACCTCGGTGCACGCGTTTGCCTCGGACCCCGAGCGCGGCGTGTTCATTCTGATTTTCCTGTTGTTCGTGGTGGGCGGTTCGCTGACCCTTTTCGCCCTGCGCGCGCCAGTGGTGAAAAGTCAGGTCGGCTTCAATCTGTGGTCACGTGAAACCTTGCTGCTGGGCAACAATCTGGTGTTGGTCGTCGCGGCGTCGATGATCCTCCTCGGCACCTTGTATCCGCTGATTCTCGATGCCATCAGCGGTGCCAAGCTGTCGGTCGGCCCGCCGTATTTCAATGCGCTGTTCATTCCGTTGATGGCGTTGCTGATGCTGGTCATGGCGGTCGGTGTGATCGTGCGCTGGAAGGACACGCCGGTGAAATGGCTGGCGAGCATGCTCACCCCGGTGCTGCTCGGCAGCGTCGCACTGGCCGTGGTGGCCGGCGTGGCCTATGGCGACTTCAACTGGGCGGTGATCGCGACGTTCCTGCTGGCCGCGTGGGTGCTGCTTGCCGGCGTGCGCGATCTGCTCGACAAGACCCGCCACAAAGGCCTGATCAAAGGCTTGCCGACGCTGACCCGCAGCTATTGGGGCATGCAGATCGCCCACCTCGGCATCGCTGTGTGCGCGCTGGGGGTGGTGTTGTCGAGCCAGAACAGTGCCGAGCGCGACCTGCGACTGGCGCCGGGCGAGGCGATGGACCTGGCCGGCTATCAGTTTGTCTTCGAAGGCGCCAAACACTTCGAGGGGCCGAACTTTACCTCGGACAAAGGCACCATTCGCGTCATTCGCGACGGCCAGGAAATCAGCGTGCTGCATCCGGAAAAACGTCTGTACACGGTGCAGAATTCGGTGATGACCGAAGCTGGCATCGATGCCGGTTTCACCCGCGATCTCTACGTCGCCCTCGGCGAGCCGCTGGATAACGGCGCCTGGGCCGTGCGCGTACACGTCAAACCGTTCGTGCGCTGGATCTGGTTCGGCGGCTTGCTCACCGGATTGGGTGGTTTGCTGGCGGCGCTGGATCGGCGTTATCGGGTCAAGGTGAAAAGCAAAGTGCGCGAAGCGCTGGGCATGACGGGAGCGGCGGCATGAGGCGTTGGTTGATGTTATTGCCGCTGGCGATTTTTCTGCTGGTGGCGGTGTTTCTTTATCGTGGCCTGTATCTCGATCCGGCGGAGTTGCCGTCGGCGATGATCAACAAGCCGTTCCCGGAGTTTTCCCTGCCGAGCGTGCAGGGTGACAAGACGCTGACCAAGGCCGACCTCCTCGGCAAACCGGCGCTGGTCAATGTCTGGGGCACCTGGTGCATTTCCTGCCGGGTCGAGCATCCGGTGCTGAACAAACTCGCCGAGCGCGGCGTGGTGATCTACGGCATCAACTACAAGGACACCAACGCCGATGCCTTGAAATGGCTGGCCGAGTTCCACAATCCGTACGCGCTGGATATTCGTGATGACGAAGGCTCGCTGGGCCTCAACCTCGGTGTCTACGGCGCGCCGGAAACCTTCTTCATCGACGCCAAGGGCGTCATCCGCGACAAGTTCGTCGGGGTGATCGACGAGCAGGTCTGGCGCGAGAAACTCGCGGCCAAGTATCAGGCGCTGGTCGATGAGGCCACGCCATGAAGCGTTTTCTCGCAGCAGTGCTGTTGGGCTTGAGCCTGGCCGGTGTCGCCCAAGCGGCCATCGACACCTACGAGTTCGCCAACGAGGGCGACCGCGAGCGTTTCCGCGAACTGACCAAGGAACTGCGCTGCCCCAAGTGCCAGAACCAGGACATCGCCGACTCCAACGCGCCGATCGCCGCCGACCTGCGCAGAGAGATTTTCCGCATGCTCGGCGAGGGCAAGGACAATCAGCAGATCATCGACTTCATGGTCGATCGTTACGGTGATTTCGTCCGCTACAAACCGGCGCTCAATGCGAAGACCGCGCTGTTGTGGTTCGGCCCCGCCGGTCTGCTGCTCGGCGGTTTCGTGGTGATCGTGCTGATCGTGCGCAGGCGTCGCGGGCAACGTGCCGAAACCCCGTCATCGCTGTCTGCCGAAGAACGTCAGCGCCTCGACCAACTGTTGGATAAAAACCAAGAATGATTGATTTCTGGCTCGCCGCAGGGCTGTTGCTTCTGGTCGCCCTGAGTTTTCTGCTGATCCCGGTGCTGCGCGAACGCCGCGCCCAGCGTGAAGAAGATCGCACCGCGCTGAACGTCGCGCTGTATCAGGAGCGGGTTGCCGAACTGCAAGCGCAGCAGGCCGAAGGCGTGCTCGATGCCGCGCAACTGGACAGTGGCCGCGCGGAAGCTGCACGTGAATTGCTCGCCGACACCGAAGGCGTCACCGCACCGCGTGTCTCACGCCTTGGCAAGCCGTTGCCGCTACTGGCCGCCGTGTTGGTGCCGGTGCTGGGCCTTGGTCTGTACCTGCATTTCGGCGCCGCCGACAAAGTCGAACTGACCCGCGAATTCGCCCAGGCACCACAGTCGATGGAAGAGATGACCCAGCGTCTGGAGCGTGCGGTCGCCGCACAACCAGATTCCGCTGAAGGCCTGTATTTCCTTGGCCGTACCTACATGGCTCAAGATCGCCCGGCGGACGCGGCGAAGATGTTCGAACGCGCCGCCAACCTCGCCGGTCGCCAGCCGGAACTGCTTGGCCAGTGGGCGCAGGCGCAGTATTTCGCCGACGGTAAGAAATGGTCAGAGAAGATTCAGGCACTGACCGACGAAGCGCTGAAGGCCGACCCGAAAGAAGTCACCAGCCTCGGCCTGCTTGGCATCGCCGCGTTCGAAGGCGAGCGGTATCAAGAAGCAATCGACTACTGGAATCGCCTGCTCGCGCAACTGCCGCCGGAAGACAACTCGCGCGCTGCGCTGCAAGGCGGCATCGAGCGTGCCGCCGAACGCCTGAAGGCCAGCGGTGGTCAGGTTGCCGAGGCACCGGCGCCGAAAGCTGCGTTGCTGAAAGTCAGCGTTGATCTGGCCAGCGAACTCAAAGGCAAGGTGCAACCGGGCGACAGCGTGTTCATCTTCGCCCGCGCCACCTCAGGCCCACCGGCGCCGCTGGCGGCCAAACGCCTGACCGTCGCCGACCTGCCAGTGACCGTCGAACTGGGCGACGCCGATGCAATGATGCCGCAGTTGAAACTGTCCAACTTCCCTGAAGTCCAACTGGTTGCGCGCATCTCTCGGGCCGGTCAACCGACTGCCGGGGAATGGATCGGTCGCAGCGGCCCCTTGGCCAGCAGCACCACTGCGCCACAAAAACTGACCATCGACAGCCCGGACCAGTAACCGGACCCAACAGGAAAGCACCGCCATGCACACCATCGCCCGCATCACAGTCCTCACACTGGCCCTGGGCTTGAGTGCATGTGCGGTACAACGCCCGGAACCGACCACCAGCCTGCCGCCGATTCCGCCGTCGCAACCGACCCCGACCCCGTCGACCTCGCCGACCCCCGGCAAAACCATCCCGGCCAAACCCGCCAAGCCGGTGCCACGCACCTCCGCCAGCTTCGCCCCGCCACCGGGCGGCAACAGCCACTGGGACCAGAAACTCGGCGTCTACGTCCTCGACGACCAGACCAACACCTTCTACCGCCAGCGCACCTACTACCGCTGGAACAACGGCTGGAGCCGCTCGGTCAGCCCCAACGGCCCGTGGGAAGACACCAACATCCACGGCGTACCGCCGGGGTTGGGCAAGCAGTTCGGGCAGTAAGAGAAACGGTGATCCTGGGATCGCCGTTTTTTTGCGTCTGATTCTCAGAGAATCGCACGATAGTTACCTAACGCCTTTACCGATTCGACCAAGCCTTGCCGCTGGAGAAAGCCAAGATATTTGTCCACCTCCACAGTGGGCGTTTTCAATTGCCGTCGCTGGCTTTGGGCCGCAGCGACGACGGCAGCCGAATCAAGATGAAAAAGGTTTTCCACAAACTCATCCGGGTGCTGAGCTTCGATGCCATATGGCGCGAGATGACAGGAGGGGAAATCTTTCAGGTTGAACGTCACTATTACATCGGCACCGCATCGGATAGCGGCCGCCAGAACATGGCGGTCGTTCTCATCAGGCAGCGTCAGACCTGACACCAAGTCTTCATAGCCATCGATACACGCATCTGGAATGGCCAGGTCCATCAATTGCGATGTGCGATCGAGTTGTTCGAGGGTCAGGTCGGACCTGTTCTTCAATAAGTTACGCTTCCATTCGTGGTGTATTTCCTGAGTCCAGCGAGCTCGATACAGCCCAGACAGCGCGAGCCACATAAGGAAGTCTCTCAAAGGGGCCGGATATAAGACGCATGCATCGTATACAGCAGTGAAAGAGGAATGCCTCACTCGTATCCTGTCCTTAGCGCCTGTGCCTGCTCCGCGAGAAGCGTCATTGCCTGCTCGCTGGCGGTGTCTCGCCGGGTTTTATATTCCATCAGATCGGCAAAACGCACACGTCGGTGCTTGCCTGTTTTGTGGTAGGAAATCTCACCGCTCTCCAGCAGTTTGATCATGTGCGGACGTGAGACGTTGAGCAAATCGGCAGCTTCTTGAGTGGTCAGCTCGGCATGGATCGGCACGACCTTCACAGCGTTGCCCTCCGCCAGCGCTGCGAGGATATCGCTCAGCAAGCGCAATGCCGACGTTGGCAGCTCGACGCTGTGGGCTTCATTCTGCTCATCAAAAATCTGGATTCGCTGGGTATCGAAACCTGTGGCGAGGAAAGCGGTGAGGGTGCGCTGGCCTTCAATCGCGGCTTTGACTTCGCGTTCAACTGGCAAATTTGTAGTGGAAGGAATTGGAGTGGGCATAAGACTGTTCCAACATTCTAGAAACGATGCGCGAACGTTATTCGAATTAAACGAAAATCGCAATAAACGAAACTGGCGTCAGGAATACTTTGCAAAACAACCAACCATCACCCCGTCCCATTCTGTGCTTGAGTAAAGATAACTCTAGAGTTATTTTTAGTTGGCCAGGCCAAGGAGGCGGTTGGTGCAGAGCAGGCTATTGAAGGAGATCCGTAATGCAATATCCCATCTGCATCGAGTGGGGTGACGAGAACACTGCCATCGGTATTCAGATCCCCGATATTCCCGGCGCAGTCACGGCCGGGGACAGCTTTGAGGAGGCTTATAACGCGGCTGTGGAAGTCGCGCATCTCATGCTGCAGGAGATCGCGGCGGCAGGGCAGGCGATTCCGATGCCGACTTCGGCAGCGGCGCATCGCAGCCATCCGGATTTTGCCGGGATGGGCTGGGGCATGCTGGAGCTGGATATCTCGCCGTACCTGGGCAAGACCGAGAAGGTCAACGTTACGCTGCCTGGCTATGTGATTCAGCGTATTGATCGCTATGTGCGCGAGCATAACGTCAAAAGCCGCTCCTCGTTTCTGGCGGATGCGGCGATGGAGAAACTGGTGCGGTATTGAGGGTCTACGCAATTGTGGGAGCGAGCCTGCTCGCGAAGGCGTCAGGTCAGGCACTGATCTGCGGCAGACACACCGCTTTCGCGAGCAGGCTCGCTCCCACTATGACATCGCGTCAGGACGCGACTTTTCGTTGCGCCAGAGAGGTGTTTTGCGATGCACTCAAAAACCGCAACAACGCCAACAACGGGAACACGCTGCCGACAATCACGATCCACAACCAGCCGCCATGCTCGTACACCGCGCTGGCTACCGACGAGCCGAAGGCGCCGCCGATGAAGATGCTGGTCATGTACAGCGCGTTCAAACGGCCGCGACTTTTCGCGTCCAGCGAGTACACCGCGCGTTGGCCGAGGACCATGTTCATCTGCACACAGAAGTCGAGGACCACCCCGGTCACGGCCAGGCCGATCACGCTATAGGCCGGGTGGATGAAAGCGGGGAGGAAGCTCAGGCTGGCGAAGAGCATGGCCAGCAGCGAGGCGATGCGTGTGTGGCCGGCATCGGCGAGGCGGCCACTGATTGGCGCGGCGATGGCACCGATGGCGCCCACGAGGGCGAATATGGCGATCTCGCTTTGCGACAGGCCATGGTTGCGCGCCAGTTCCAGCGGCACGGCGGTCCAGAACAGGCTGAACGTGGCAAACATGCAGCCCTGATAAAATGCCCGCTGACGCAGCACGGGTTGTTGGCGCAGCAGTGTCCACAGCGAGCCGATCAATTGGCCATAGGTGGCGCTGTGATCGGGCTGGCGCTTGGGTACGGTCAGTGCCAGCACCACGCTGATTGCCGCCATCAACGCTGCGGCGATCATGAACATGGCACGCCAGCCGAGGTGGTCGGCGACCACGCTCGACACCGGTCGCGCCAGCAGAATACCCAGCAGCAGACCGCCCATGATTCCGCCGACCACCCGGCCACGGGATTCTTCCGGCGCCAGATGCGCAGCCAGCGGAATCAGGATCTGCACCGACACCGAGCTGAAGCCGACCAGCAGCGAGATCAGCAGAAACACGTTGGGCTGCTCGGTAAACGCCGCGCCCAGCAGACTGGCGATCGCCACCAGCGTGGTGATGATCATCAGCCGCCGGTTTTCCAGCAGATCGCCCAGCGGCACCAGAAAGAACAGGCCCAGCGCGTAACCGATCTGGGTGAGCGAGACGATGAAACTGGCCATGGTGTCGGAGAGGCCGATGTCCGGCGCGATCAGGCCGATGATCGGCTGTGCGTAGTAGATGTTGGCAACGATGGCGCCGCAGCAGAACGCGAACAGCAGGACCATGCCTCGGGTCATTGCGTGAGGAGTGGTGGTCATAGGAGATCTCGGGTCGGGCACTGGAAAGCGGAGAGGCTAATGGACAACGCGGGTTGGCAGAAGACGTTTTCCGATGATAACTGTTATTACGTTGTGTAATGACTTCTGGATGGTTACGGGGGAGGGCTGGATGTGTTTGTTCATTCAACAAAAGCCCCTCACCCTAGCCCTCTCCCGGAGGGAGAGGGAACTGATTGGGGGATGCTTGGGATATGCGCCGACCTGAAGGTGCGACAGTGAATCCATGATCGTTCCAAACCATAATCCACTCGATCCTTCAGGTCGATGTCTGACGGAAGTCACCTCGGTCGGCTCCCTCTCCCTCTGGGAGAGGGCTGGGGTGAGGGGCTTCTGGCTCAACAAAAAGGCGACCTTGGTGGGTCGCCTTTTGATTTTTCAGATCAAGCCTTACTGCCCGCTATAAATCTGATCAAACACCCCACCATCATTGAAGTGAGTCTTCTGCACCGTGCGCCAGTCACCAAAAGTCTTCTCCACCGAAAGGAAATCGACTTTCGGGAAACGGTCGGTGTACTTCGCCAGCACCGCCGGGTCACGTGGGCGCAGGTAGTTGGCCGCCGCAATTTCCTGACCTTCCGGCGACCACAGGTACTTCAGATACTCATCCGCCGCAGCGCGCGAGCCTTTCTTGTCGACCACTTTGTCGACCACGGACACCGGTGGCTCGGCTTCGGCGGAGACGCTTGGGTAGATCACTTCGAACTGATCGCGACCGAATTCGCGAGCGATCATTTCCGCTTCGTTTTCGAAGGTCACCAGCACGTCGCCGATCTGGTTGGTCATAAACGTGGTGGTAGCGGCGCGGCCACCGGTATCCAGCACTGGCGCCTGCTTGAACAGTTTGCCGACGAAGTCCTTGGCCTTGTTCTCGTCACCGCCGTTTTTCAGCACATAGCCCCAAGCCGAAAGGTAGGTGTAGCGGCCATTACCCGAAGTCTTCGGGTTAGGCACGATCACTTGCACGCCATCCTTGAGCAGGTCCGGCCAGTCTTTCAACGCTTTCGGGTTGCCCTTGCGAACGATGAACACCGTGGCTGATGTGAACGGCGCGCTGTTGTTCGGCAGGCGCGTGACCCAGTTGTCCGGCACCAGTTTGCCGTTGTCGGCGAGGGCGTTGATGTCGGTGGCCATGTTCATGGTGATGACGTCAGCCGGCAGGCCATCGATCACCGAGCGTGCCTGCTTGCTCGAGCCGCCGAAGGACATCTGTACGGTGATGTTTTCCTTGTGCTCGGCTTGCCAGTGTTTCTGGAACGCAGTGTTGTAGTCCTTGTAGAAATCGCGCATCACGTCGTAGGAAACGTTAAGCAGCGTCGGTGCTGCCTGGGCGATGTTGGCCAAGGCCAGGCCGGCGGCGAGAAGTGAGGCGCCAAAGAGTTTTTTCACTGCGCATTCCTTGTTGGTTATCGATGTAGGAGCTGCCGAAGGCTGCTCCTACAAGGGGGTGATGTTCAATTGCCAGCGACTATAACGGGCCACGCATAGGCGATTAAAGATTAAAAAGCTCTGTGCTTATTCCACTTTTTTGAACAGCTGGCTGCCGCATCGCGAACAGAACGCCGCGCTCTGCTCGTGGGTCTTTTTCTGACACCCCGGACAGTCATGTTGCAGCTGCTCGCCGCGCATGGCATTGGCCAGCTCAGCGGTGAAAATCCCCGTGGGCACAGCGATGATCGAATAACCGGTGATCATCACCAGCGAGGAAATCACCTGGCCCAGCGGCGTCTTCGGCACGATGTCACCGAAACCTACGGTGGTCAGGGTGACGATCGCCCAATAAATGCCCTTGGGAATGCTGGTGAAGCCATGTTCCGGGCCCTCGATCACGTACATCAGCGTGCCGAACACTGTCACCAGCGTGCACACGCTGACCAGAAACACGACGATTTTCTGCTTGCTGCCGCGCAGCGCCGACATCAGATAGTTGGCCTGCTTGAGATAGGGGCTGAGTTTGAGCACGCGGAAAATCCGCAGCATCCGGATAATCCGGATGATCAGCAGGTACTGCGCATCGCTGTAATACAGCGCGAGGATGCCCGGGACGATCGCCAGCAGATCCACCAGGCCATAAAAGCTGAAGGCATAGCGCAGCGGCTTGGGCGAGCAATACAGACGCAGGATGTACTCACCGAGGAAGATCGCCGTGAAGCCCCACTCTATATAGGCCAGTACGTCGGCGTAATTGCGGTGAATGCTGTCGATACTGTCGAGCATCACGATCACCAGACTGGCGAGGATGATCAACAGCAGGATGCCGTCGAAGCGACGCCCGGCCGGGGTGTCGCTCTGGAAAATCATGACGTAGAGCCGTTCGCGCCAATTGTTGCTGCTGTCCATGGATAACGCCTGAATCGAAGATCAGCGCAGCCTAGGGTGATTGTCCTCGTGAGCGCAAGACTCATGCGCAAGCGACGCTTTGCCCAGCATCTGGATGCCGGCGCGAATCAGCCAGCAGGCGAGGATGAACGGCGCGGTCAGCGTCGCCAGTCCCGCAGCAGCAAACAGCGGCGTCACCAACAGCGCCAGGACAATTCCCAGCAGCGGCAGCCACGGATGTTGCCGTTGGGCGCTGAAGGCGAGGGCGGCGAGCAGGGCGTTGTAGCCACCGAGGCCGAGCAGCGCGGCGGATGTCTCGTGGTGCAGCAGACTGGAGCCGAGGCCGATCGCCGAAGCCAGCAGCGCCCAGCAGAAAGCGCGACGATCGGCGAGCAGCAAACCACTGGCGATCAATGCCCCGGCCAATGGATGGTCGAGGAACATCACCTGACCGAATCCGCGCAGTTCAGCGGCCAGCACATTCGCCGTGTTCAGATCGATCGACGCCGCCGGCGCGGACGGTTCGGCGAACACCAGCAGCACCCAACCTATCGCCACGAACGGCGAGGTGTACGCCGGTATGGAACGGCTGCGATACACATGTTTGAGCCATTGCTGAGTGAGCATCGCGCTCAAGCCGCCGGCCGCGAGAATCAGCGGCGGTAGCAGCGGCGACCAGGGGAAATACAGGCTCAACAGCAGACCGAGCAATACGCCGTTGTAGCTGAACAGCCCGGCCTGGCGATCAGGCTTGGCGTAGTTGCGCCGCTGCGCGGTGAGCAGACCGGCGACGCCACCGAGCAACGCCCCGGCAAACAGCACCGGCGCCGTCAGCAGAATTGCCAACAGACACAGCAGGCCGCACAGCGGATGGCGCTGGAAGAAAATCTGACTGAAACCGTTGAGCAAAGCCTCGGCCCAGTCGGGGCAGTGGGTGTTGAAGTGATTGGCAGGCATGGCAGTTCTGAAAGTCAGGGAAAACCGAGGCGCCTGCTTCGCGAGCAGGCTCGCTCCCACATGGATCTGCGTCCAGTCTCGGTTCTGTGATCGACGCAGAACCAATGTGGGAGCG
>NZ_QETJ01000101.1:0-17973 GCF_003105095.1 Pseudomonas sp. NDM
CCTGCTCGCGATAGCGGTGTATCAGGTAGAGAAGTAGTGACTGACACACCGCATCGCGAGCAGGCTCACTCCTACGGGGTTATGTGGTGAATCATCAAATCCAATACTGTCCAACCGCACCCCCGGTTCCCTGCACCGGATCTGTCTCAGGAAACGCCAGCCCCTCGATCCGCGCCAACTGCGCATCACTCGGCGCGGCCCGACAAATATCCGCCTGCTGCCCCGGCGGATACGCGCCCACCACCAGAAAATCCTCACTCGAACCCAGATTGCAGTGGCCAGTCCCGGCCGGCAGCAACAACACATCCCCGGCGCTGACGTCGACGACCTGCCCATTCGGCCCGCCCAGCATCAACCGCGCCTGACCGGCCGCCACGCCAAGCACTTCGTGGCCTTCGGTGTGGTAGTGGTGATAGTCATAAATTCCGTAGCGCCACTGCGCTGGCCAGCCGTTGGCGCCGAACATCTGCTCGAAACGCGCTGCGGGATCGTCGCCCTCGATGGTGATCGCGTGGCGATAGATCAGCACCGGCAGACGCGGATTGTTCGGCACCCAGTCATTGCGTTCGAGCAGCAAGGTTTGTACTTCAGTCATGGCGAATCCTCCTTCGATCATTTTTCAATCGACCGCAGGGCAGGGTGCTCGCCTCAAAAAATCGTTGCTGCGTAAACACGGGGCCAAAGTCCATGCCCGGACAATCCAGCGAAACTTCACCGCGAAGCGGGCTGTCCAGACCCTTACATGTCCATGCAGCAGCAAATGGCGAGGGTCAAGATGACGATGACAGTAGGTGATTTTCTGGTGGAACGGCTCAGCGAATGGGGCGTGACGCGAATTTTTGGCTATCCGGGCGATGGCATCAACGGCGTGTTCGGCGCCATGAGCCGGGCCAAAGGCAAGATCGAATTCGTCCAGGCACGGCACGAGGAAATGGCTGCGTTCATGGCCTCGGCCCATGCCAAGTTCACCGGCGAGCTGGGCGTGTGTATCGCCACGTCCGGCCCCGGCGCTTCGCACCTGATCACCGGCCTCTACGATGCGCGCATGGACCACATGCCGGTGCTCGCCATCGTCGGGCAGCAGGCGCGCACGGCGCTGGGCAGTCATTACCAGCAGGAACTGGACCTGGTGTCGATGTTCAAGGATGTGGCCGGTGCATTTGTGCAGCAGGCCTCGGCGCCGTCGCAGGTGCGCCATCTGCTCGATCGCGCGGTGCGAACTGCCGTCGGCGAGCGCCGCGTCACCGCGCTGATCCTGCCCAATGACTTGCAGGATCTGCCCTACGAACAACCGGCGCGCGCCCATGGCACAGCGCATTCCGGCGTCGGTTACAGCAAGCCGAAAGTCGTGCCTTATGAAAGCGATCTGCAACGCGCCGCCGAAGTGCTCAACAGTGGCGAGAAAGTTGCGATTCTGGTCGGTGCCGGCGCGCTGGAGGCGACTGATCAAGTGATCGCCGTGGCGGAAAAACTCGGCGCAGGTGTGGCCAAAGCGCTGCTGGGCAAAGCGGCGTTGCCCGACGAATTGCAGTGGGTCACCGGCAGCATCGGCCTGCTCGGCACCGAGCCCAGCTACAAGCTGATGAGCGAGTGCGACACCTTGTTGATGATCGGTTCGGGCTTCCCGTATTCCGAATTTCTGCCCAAGGAAGGCCAGGCGCGCGGCGTGCAGATCGATTTGCAACCGGACATGCTCAGCCTGCGTTATCCGATGGAGGTCAATCTGGTCGGTGATTCAGCGGAAACCCTCGCTGCGTTGCTGCCGCTGCTGGAACAGAAAACCTCGAACAAATGGCGCAAGAAGATCGAAGGCTGGCGCGGCAGTTGGGAGAAAACCCTGGAGAGACGCGCCATGGCCAAGGCCGATCCGGTCAACCCGCAACGGGTGGTCTACGAGCTGTCACCGCGCTTGCCTGATCAGGCAATCATCACCAGCGATTCCGGCTCCTGCGCCAACTGGTACGCCCGCGACCTGAAAATCCGCCGGGGCATGAAATGCTCTTTGTCCGGTGGCCTGGCCTCGATGGGGGCTGCGGTGCCGTATGCGATCGCGGCGAAATTCGCCTTTCCCGAGCGCCCGGTGATTGCCCTGGTCGGCGACGGCGCGATGCAGATGAACAACATGGCCGAGCTGATCACCGTCGCCAAATACTGGCGGCAGTGGCAGAGCCCGAAATGGATCTGCGCGGTGTTCAACAACGAAGACCTCAATCAGGTCACTTGGGAGCAGCGAGTGATGGAGGGCGATCCCAAGTTTGAAGCGTCGCAGAGCATTCCCGACGTGCCGTATCACTTGTTCGCGATTTCCATTGGCCTCAAGGGCATCTTCGTTGATCGCGAAGAAGACGTGGCGGCTGCGTGGGAGCAGGCGCTCGCCTCGGAAGTGCCGGTGCTGATCGAGTTCAAGACGGACCCGAACGTGCCGCCGCTGCCACCGCACATCAAGCTTGAGCAAGCGAAGAAATTCGCCACGACCCTGCTCAAGGGTGATCCGGACGAGGCCGGGGTGATCATGCAAACCGCCAAGCAGGTGCTTGGTTCCGTGTTGCCCGGCAAAAAATGACGGTGGGCGCTTGAACGAGCCTGTAATGTTCATCGGTTGTGCCGGCTGGAGCCTCGGTCGCGAGCACTGGCCGGCATTTCCTGCCGAGGGCACGCACTTGCAACGCTACGCCGCGCGCTGCAACTGTGTGGAGATCAACAGCTCGTTCTACCGCCCGCATCGACGCCAGACCTACGAGCGCTGGGCCGACTCGGTGCCACCGGACTTTCGCTTCGCCGTCAAAGTGCCGAAGCTCATCACCCATGAGCAACGGCTGGCGGACAGCGCGGCCGCGCTCGATGAGTTTCTCGGCCAGTGCGAAGGCTTGGGTGATCGCCTCGGCTGCCTGCTGGTACAACTGCCACCGAAACTGGCGTTCGATGCGCCGGTGGCCGAGGCTTTCTTCGGCGCCTTGCGCGAGCGTTTTCAAGGCAGCGTGGTGCTGGAACCGCGACACGAATCGTGGACTGACGCTGAGGCACTGCTGGTGGAGCTGCAGATTGCCCAGGCAGCGGTCGATCCGTCACGGATCAGCACCGACACCGCGCCGGGCGGCTGGCAGGGCCTGCAGTATTGGCGCTTGCATGGCTCGCCGCGGATTTATCACAGCGCTTATGACGCGGCTTGTCTGCGGCAGCTTGCTCAGACCCTGCAGAGTGCGAAAGCCGAAGGCAGAGACATCTGGTGCATCTTCGACAACACCGCCAGCGGCGCGGCCACGGCAGATGCGCTGGCTTTGAAGGCGTTGATCGAAGGCCGTTCACGCTGAAACAGCGACGCTTTCGCCACCCACACAAACCATCCGGCTACAGGTAAACTCCGCGCACTTTTTCAAGGAGTTCACATGAGTTACTACCAGCCGGGCATTCTCGCCACCCCTGTTCCTGCGCAAGCACGTCATCTGTTTTTCGCTCTGGCGTCGGTGGAAGCCTTGCCGCAAGCGATCGACAATCTGCTGATGCTGGTGGATGGCAAGTCGGCAGTGGTGGGCTTTGGTGAGTCGTTGACCAAGGCGCTGAACGTTGAGATCGCTGGCCTGCGCAGCTTCCCGGCCCTGACCGGCGTCGGCGTGGACAACCCGTCGACCCAGCATGCGTTGTGGGTCTGGTTGCACGGTGTCGACCGGGGTGAATTGCTCAATCGCAGCAATGCCATCGAAGCCGCGCTGGCCCCGGCCTTGCGCCTGGTGCAGATGCAGGAAGCCTTCCGCCACATGGAAGGCCACGACCTCACCGGTTACGAAGACGGCACGGAAAACCCCCATGACGACGCCGCTGTCGCCGCCGCGTTGCTGAGCACGGGCGCTGATGGGCTGGTCGGAGGCAGTTTCGCCGCGATCCAGCAGTGGCAGCACGATCTCAACGGCTTTCATCGCCTCACTGCTGGCGCCAAGGACGACATCATGGGGCGTCGCCTGAGCGATAACGAAGAAATCGACGACGCGCCGATCTCGGCCCACGTCAAACGCACCGCCCAGGAAAGCTTCGCCCCGGAAGCTTTCGTGGTGCGCCGCTCGATGCCATGGATCGAAGGCGACCGCGCCGGTTTGATGTTCCTCGCTTTCGGTTTTTCCCTCGATGCCTTCGAAGCACAACTGCGACGCATGAGCGGTCTGGAAGACGGAATCGCCGATGGTCTGTACCAGATCAGCCGACCGATCACCGGCGGCTACTACTGGTGCCCGCCGCTCGTGGACGGACGTCTTGATCTGCGTGCGCTGCGCATCGGCTGAGGATTGAGCAAAAGGGTAACGTCAAAAGATCGCAGCCTTCGGTAGCTCCTGCAGGGCAATCGCACTCAATCTGTAGGCGCTGCCGAAGGCTGCGATCTTTTGCATCTCAAGGGCGAATCTAAGGTTATGCCCAAACAATATTTCTCAAGCTTGTCATAACGTCTCTAAGATCACGTCATAACTCGTTATGACAAGTGATTTCGTGATGACCGATAACGTTCTCTCCCTCAGTAGCGTTCCGCTGCACACCCAGTTGCGCGATGTCCTGCGTGCGCGAATTCTCGATGGCGAATACCCGCAAGACAGTCAGATGCCTTCTGAAAGCGAGCTCGGTGCACTGTTCAAAGTCAGCCGCATCACCGTGCGCCAGGCCCTGGGCGATCTGCAAAAGGAAGGGCTGATCTTCAAGATCCATGGCAAGGGCACCTTCGTCGCCAAGCCGAAAACCTTTCAAAACGTCAGCAGCCTGCAAGGCCTTGCCGAGTCGATGACCGGGCGCGGCTACGAGGTGATCAACCGCCTGCGCAGCTTCAAATTCATCGCCGCTGACAAACGAGTCGCCGAGCGTCTGCAGGTGGCCGAAGGCGAGATCGTCGCGCAGATCAAGCGCGTACGGCTGATCAACCGCGAGCCGATCTCGCTGGAAATCACCTACCTGCCCAAAGCGCTCGGCGAGCGGCTGGAGAAGGCGGATCTGGTCACTCGCGACATCTTTCTGATTCTGGAAAACGACTGTGGCATCGCCCTCGGCCACGCCGATCTGGCCATCGACGCGGTGCTGGCCGATAGCGACCTGACCCAGGCACTCAACGTTGAAGCCGGCTCGCCGATCATGCGCATCGAGCGTTTGACCCACGACGCCCAGGGCCAGCCGCTGGACTTCGAACACCTTTATTACCGTGGCGATGCGTTCCAGTACCGCCTGCGGATCGACCGGCAGAAAGGGGAGCAGGCATGACCCGCAACGTTCTAGAACAGGAATACGACATCGTCGTGATTGGCGGTGGTACGGCCGGGCCGATGGCGGCGATCAAGGCCAAAGAGAAGAACCGCGATTTGCGCGTGTTGCTGGTCGACAAGGCCAACGTCAAACGCAGCGGCGCGATCAGCATGGGCATGGACGGCCTGAACAACGCGATCATCCCGGGGCATTCGACGCCGGAGCAGTACACCAAGGAAATCACCATCGCCAATGACGGCATCGTCAATCAGGCGGCGGTTTACGCCTACGCCACCCACAGTTTCGAAACCATCGAGCAGCTCGACCGGTGGGGGGTGAAGTTCGAGAAGGACGAAACCGGTGATTACGCGGTGAAAAAGGTCCACCACATGGGCGCCTATGTGTTGCCGATGCCGGAAGGGCACGACATCAAGAAGGTCCTGTATCGGCAGTTGAAACGCGCACGGGTGAGCATCACCAATCGTCTGGTCTGTACGCGTTTGCTGACTGACGAGGAGGGCGCGGTCAACGGTGTCATGGGCTTCGACTGCCGCACCGCCGATTTCCACGTGATCAAGGCCAAAGCGGTGATTCTTGCCTGCGGCGCGGCCGGACGCCTCGGTCTGCCGTCGTCGGGCTACCTGATGGGCACTTACGAAAACCCGACCAATGCGGGTGACGGCTACGCGATGGCCTATCACGCCGGCGCCGAACTGGCGAACCTCGAGTGCTTCCAGATCAACCCGCTGATCAAGGATTACAACGGCCCGGCCTGCGCCTACGTCACCGGCCCGCTGGGTGGCTACACCGCCAACAACAAGGGCGAACGCTTCATCGAGTGCGACTACTGGAGCGGGCAGATGATGTGGGAATTCCATCAGGAACTGGAAAGCGGCAACGGCCCGGTGTTTCTCAAGCTCGATCACCTGGCCGAGGAAACCATCCAGAACATCGAGGAAATCCTGCACAGCAACGAGCGCCCGAGCCGTGGCCAGTTCCACGCCAATCGTGGCACCGACTACCGCACGCAGATGGTCGAAATGCACATTTCGGAGATCGGTTTCTGCAGCGGTCACTCGGCGTCCGGCGTGTGGGTCAACGAGCGTGCCGAGACGTCGGTGAAGGGCTTGTACTCGGCCGGCGACATGGCTGCGGTGCCGCACAACTACATGCTTGGCGCGTTCACTTACGGCTGGTTCGCCGGGCACAACGCCGCGGAGTTTGTCGCCGACCGCGAGTTTTCCGCACTGGACGCCGAGCAGATCGCCAGGGAAAAAGCCCGGGTCTACGCGCCGCTCGATCGCGCAGAAGGCCTGCCGCCGGCGCAGGTCGAGTACAAGCTGCGGCGCTTCGTCAACGACTACCTGCAACCGCCGAAAGTGACCAAGAAGATGCAGATTGGTCTGCAACGTTTCAGCGACATCGAACGCGATCTCGAGCAGATGAAAGCCAACAACGCTCATGAATTGATGCGCGCGATGGAAACCAGCGTGATCCGCGACTGCGCCGAAATGGCCGCCCGCGCGTCGTTGTTCCGCGCCGAAAGCCGCTGGGGCCTGTACCACTATCGCGTCGACCATCCGCAACGCAACGATGCCGAATGGTTCTGCCATTGCCATCTGAAGAAGGGCGAGGACGGCCGCATGAGCAGTTTCAAGAAAGCTGTCGAGCCTTACATCATCCCGCTCGACGCCGAGGAAATGCAGGCCTACGACCGCCTGCGGGTCGGCGCTTTCGCCGCTTGAAGCATCATTTTTCAGAGAGTCCGAACCATGGCTTATCAAGCTCAGGAAATCTTCTTCCGCTCCAACGCCCCGGTCACCGTGGACGAGGACAAATGCATCGCCGAAAAGGGCTGCACCGTGTGTGTCGACGTCTGCCCGATGGACCTGCTGGCGATCAACCCGGCCACGCAAAAGGCCTACATGGCCTTCGATGAATGCTGGTACTGCATGCCGTGCGAGAAGGATTGCCCGACGGGGGCCGTCAAAGTCGAAATCCCCTATCTCCTGCGTTGAAACGCTTTCCCCTGTAGGAGTGAGCCTGCTCGCGATAGCGGTGGGTCAGATGTAGATGTGTTAGCTGACACACCGCTATCGCGAGCAGGCTCACTCCTACATTTGGAACTGTGACAAACCAAAGCCATCCGGAAACCCCGGACGCTCGATTCACCGAAAACCCCTCGTTTCCCACCGCGCCCTGATCGCGGCGGAGACGAATTTCAAACCAATGATTCGAGGGGAAACACTCATGTTGCGTGCAGCACTTGCCGGTCTGGTACTGGCTTCGTTGACCTTGTCGGCCTCGGCCGAAACGATCCGCATCGCCATCGGCACCCAGGACACCACCATCAATTGCGCCGCCGGCGGGCTGTTGATCCGTGAACTCGGTCTGCTGGAAAAATACCTGCCCCACGACGGCGCCTACAAAGACGCGAAGTACGACGTGCAGTGGAAGAACTTCACCAGTGGCGCGCCGCTGACCAACGAGATGGTCGCGGGCAAACTCGACTTCGGCGCCATGGCTGATTTCCCCGGTGCGTTCAATGGTGTGGCGTTCGAAACGGCGGGCAAGCACAGCCTGTTCATCAGCGTGCTGTCGGGCAGCATCAAGGGCAGCGGCAACGGCATCGTCGTGCCGAGCGCCTCGGCCGTGCAGAGCCTGAGTGAACTCAAGGGCAAGACCATTTCCGTGCCATTCGCCTCGACGGCCCACGGCATGTTGCTGCGCGCCGTGGCAGAGCAGGGCTGGGACCCGCTCAAGGATGTCAACATCATCGCCCAGCCACCGGAAGTCGCCGGCTCCGCGCTGCAAGCCGGGAAGATCGATGCACACGCCGATTTCGTGCCGTTCGCCGAACTGTTCCCGAGCCGTGGTTTCGCCCGCAAGATCTACGACGGCGCCCAGGCCAACGCGCCGACCTTCCATGGCGCGCTGGTGGATCAGGCCTATGCGAAAAAGTACCCGGAAATTGTCGTCGCCTACCTGCGCGCCAGCATCGAAGCCAATCAACTGCTCGCCGCCGAGCCGGAGAAGTACAGCGAGCTGATCGCCAAAGTCACCGGCGTCGATGCCGAGGTCAACTACCTGTTCCACGGCCCGCTGGGCGTGCAGACCCGCGACCTGAGCTGGAAACCTGAATATCGTCAGGCCGTCGGCACCGCCATCGACACGTTGAAGCTGCTGAAGAAAGCCGATCGCGGGCTTGATCTGAATACTTTCATCGACGACCAGTACATCCGCGCCGCTTTCAAGGCCTCGAACCTCGATTACACCGCGCAACTGGCCAACTACGCGCAGACGCCTTTACCGGGTGTGGATGCGGCGACGGGCAAGGCCATCACCGACGTTAGCCATGTCGCTGAGATCTGGGTGCGCGGTGAGGAAAAAGTCCGCCGTTACGGCTCGGCTGAATCGGCGTTCACCGCCCTGGCTGCGCTCAAGCAGGAGGGCAAGAACATTCGTGCGGTGTATGCGCAGGCCAGTGACAGCGGGATCAAGTTGCTCGCTGAACAAGCCTGGTTTGCCAGCGATGCCAAGGGCCGCCTCAGCGCATTTCTGCTCAAGGGCCAGGCCCAGCAATACGCCACGGCGCAGGGCGGCAAGGTGTTCGATTTCAGCGATGCCACTGCGCAAGCCGTCGCTGCGCGCTGAAGATCAAAAGCCCCTCACCCTCACCCTAACCCTCTCCCGGAGGGAGAGGGGACTGACCGAGTTGTTTGTGAGAGATACGCCGACGTGAAATACCGAGTCGAACTCAGGTTTTGAAAAGCACGCAGGTCGGCTCCCTTTCCCCCTCGCCCCCTTGGGGGCGGTCCGACGTTTCGGGAGGGCTGGGGTGAGGGGGTAGATTTCAGCCATCACACAGATCCGCAAGCGGAAATGCCACTCATGAAAACACTACGCTGGGCACCAAGAATCAGCTCCCTGTTGCTCTGCCTGCTCTTCTGGCAACTCGCCGCCAGCCATCACTGGAACCTCGGCCTGGTGACCTTCGCCAACGTGCCGACGCCACTGGCGGTGATCGAAGCCGCGCTGGGCCTGGGCGACTCCGGCAAACTCTGGCAGCACTTGAGCAGCAGTCTCGGTCGCGTCTTTGCCGGCTACCTCGCCGCATTGCTGATCGGCATCGCTCTGGGGCTGGCCATCGGTCGTTCGAAGTGGGCCGAAGACATCCTGCTGCCGCCACTGGAAGTCCTCCGCCCGATCCCCGCCGTAGCCTGGATTCCGCTGGCGATCCTGATGTTTCCGTCCTCGGAGTTGTCGATGGTCTTCATCACTTTCACCGGCGCGCTGTTCCCGATCCTGCTCAACACCGTGCACGGCGTCGAAGGCGTCGATCCACGTCTGATTGCCTCGGCGAAGAGCCTCGGAGCAGGGCGCGGGGCGATTCTGCTGGAAGTGATCCTGCCGGGCGCTGCGCCGAGCATCATCACTGGCCTGGCGATCGGCATGGGCACTTCGTGGTTCTGTCTGGTGACGGCGGAAATGATCTCCGGGCAGTTCGGTATCGGTTATTACACCTGGGAGTCCTACACCATTCAGAACTACGCCGACATTGTCGTCGGCATGCTCCTGATCGGCGTGTTGGGCATGGGCAGCAGTTGGCTGATCAAACGCCTGGGCGGCTTGTTCACGCCCTGGCATCGACCGCGAGGCAAAGCCTGATGAGCGTGATGCAAACCCCGGAAGGGCGGATCGACATCCGCCAGTTGTCCATCGTCCTCGGCCAGGGCCGCGAAGCCTTCGAAGCAGTGCAGGGCCTCGATTGCCAGATCGAACCCGGTCAGTTCGTCTGCATCCTCGGCCCGTCCGGTTGCGGCAAGTCGACCTTGCTCGGCGCCCTGGCGGGCCACTTGAATGCCAGGACCGGCAGCCTGAAAGTCGACGGCAGTGAAGTGGCCGGCCCGTCACCGCAGCGCGGCATGGTGTTCCAGCATCACACGCTGTTCCCGTGGCGCACGGTGCGCGACAACGTCGCCTTCGGCCTGAAGATGCGCGGCGTCGGCAAGGCTGAGCGGCATCGCGCCGCTGACGACATGCTCAAGCTGGTTGGGCTCGAAGACTTTGCCGAACGCTGGCCGGATCAGCTCTCTGGTGGCATGCAGCAACGGGTCGAGATTGCCCGGGTGCTGGTCAATCGCCCGCGTCTGTTGCTCATGGACGAGCCGTTCGGTGCGCTGGATGCGCTGACCCGCTTGAACATGCAGGAATTGCTGCTGGACATCTGGACGCGCATCCGCACCACCGTGGTCTTCGTTACCCATGACATCGACGAGGCGCTGTTTCTTGCCGATCGCTTGCTGGTGATGAGCGCGCGACCGGGGCGGATCATCGAAGACTTGCGTCTGGACTTTCCACGCCCGCGCACCAGTGAACTGGTGACCAGCCCCGAGTTCGCCCGCCTCAAACGCCACTGCCTCGACCTGCTGCGCCACGACAACGACCGACCGCTGCCGCGCCTCAATCCGCTCGGTCTGCCTCCTGAAAACCCTTTGCCGCGATTTGCCCTATGACCTCTATTTTTGCTGTGACCGATAACGAAGACATCCTCGCCCTGCAACCGCGCCTGACGGCGGAAGACGCCGGCGTGCGGCGCATTGCCCTGATTGATCTGGCCGATCTCGAAGAACCGGATGGCTTGCTCTGGCTGGTCGATCGACTACGCCAGGATCCCGCTGAGGATGTTCGGGCTGAAGCTGCGCGATTGCTTGAAGCGTGGGAAGACGAAGCGGTCGTGCAAGCCTTGTGCGAAGCGCTAACGGATCCGTCGCCCGCCGTACAGTCGGCGGCCGCGCAGAGTCTGAGCCTGCTCAAGACTGCAGCGGCAGGTCGGGTGATTCTGCCGTGGACCGCCCATGCCGACGTCAGTGTGCGTATCGCTGCATTTCGGGCGTTACGAGAATTGCGCTTCGCCGAGGCCGCGCCGGCTGCCCTCGCAGCGTTGGGTGATGCCGATGCCAGTGTCCGTCGCGAAGCGGTCGGGGTACTCGGCTGGCTCAAACAGCTCGACGCACTGCCAGCCTTGGCCTGCCTGGCCAGCGACGATCCGGACACCGAAGTGCGTCGCGCCGCCACCGGTGCGCTCGGTCTGGCCAGCGGCGTCGATGTGCTGCCGGCGCTGCGCCAGGCCTTGCATGATCATGCCTGGCAAGTACGCGAAGAAGCCGCGACCACGCTGGGCAAGGTCGGCCACAGCGACGCCGGCCCGGCTTTGGTCGAAGCGCTGAGCGATGACTATTGGCAAGTGCGGCTGCGCGCCACCCGCAGCCTCGGTCGACTGCGCTTCGTCCCGGCGCTGGACGCGCTGATTGATACTCTCGGCCACCGCATCAGCAACCTGCGCAAAGAGGCCGCGCTGGCTCTTGGAGAGTTGAACGAACGCGGCGCCGTGGCCGCGTTGCAGGCAGCGCAGGACGACGGCGACCCGGAAGTGCGCAAAGCCGTGCGCATCGCATTGAGTCAGTTGCAATGAACCCGTTGTCGGTGGGCAACTCGCAGAGTGCGCGCACGTTGCGGCTGAGTTGGCCGGACGGGCGCGCATCGTTGCTCAAGCACGCCGATCTGCGCCGGCAATGCCCGTGCTCGCAATGCCGCGCGTTTCGCCTGCGCGGCATCACGCCGCTGGTTGATGATCGCGTACGCCTGATCGAACTCAACCCGCAGGGGTATGGCGTGCAACTGGTGTTCAGCGATGGGCATCAACGCGGGATTTACCCGTGGGAGTATCTGGCGCAGCTTGATTCTTCGCCTCCCCGCATTCTTACAGAGACATGAGGATTCTGTAGGAGCTGACGAGTGAAACGAGGCTGCGATCTTTTGACTTTGACTTTGACTTTTAAAAGCAAGATCAAAAGATCGCAGCCTTCGGCAGCTCCTACGCCGACTGGCGGTTCTTGTCATAAAATTCCCGCAGGAGTACAAATGTACTCCATGACAAACCTGACTCCCCGCCGTACCGCCATTCTGACCTTTATCCGCGATCGCATCGCCGAGCACGGTCAGCCCCCAAGCCTCGCTGAAATCAGCGAGGCGTTTGGTTTTGCCTCGCGCAGCGTGGCGCGCAAGCATGTGCTGGCGCTCACCGAAGCCGGTTTCATCGAGGTCAATCCGCATCAGGCCCGCGGCATTCGCCTGCTGGGGCAACCGCCGCGTCCGGAGCTGCTGGAGATCCCCGTGCTCGGTCGCGTGGCCGCCGGCGCGCCGATTGGCGCGGATGCCGATATCCATAACCGTTTGCTGCTCGACCCGGCACTGTTCTCCCGCACCCCGGATTACATGCTACGGGTGCAGGGCGACTCGATGATCGAAGACGGCATCCTCGACGGTGATCTGGTCGGGGTGCGGCGCAATCCTGAGGCGCTCAACGGCCAGATCGTCGTTGCGCGTCTGGACGGTGAAGTCACCATCAAACGCTTCGAGCGGATCGGTGATGAAGTGCGCCTGTTGCCGCGCAACCCGGCCTATCAGCCGATTGTTGTGCGTGATGGTCAGGATCTGGCCATCGAAGGCGTGTTCTGTGGTCTGGTGAGGCAAGGCTGATGGGCGCCGTCGTTGAACTGGATACGCTGTTCAATGGCGGCCAGGTCTGGCGCGGCCGGCCTGCGCCACCGGCGGCGAGCCCGCAGCCGACCGGGCATGCGGCATTGGACGCGGCTCTGCCCAGCGGCGGCTGGCCGGAAGCGGCGCTGAGCGAAATCCTCCTCGCCGGCCCCGGTGTCGGTGAACTGCAACTGGTCTGGCCGACCCTGGCGCGATTGTCGGCGGCGGGTGAGCGCATCGTGCTGGTGGCACCGCCATTTGTGCCGTACCCGCAGGCCTGGGCCAATGCCGGGGTTGATCTGCGCCAGTTGTCGGTGATTCAGGCCAGCGAACGCGATGCCTTGTGGGCGGCGGAGCAGTGCTTGCGCTCGGGCAGTTGCGGTGCAGTGCTGTGCTGGCCGAACAAGGCCGATGACCGTGCGCTGCGGCGTTTGCAGGTGGCGGCGGAAACCGGCCAGACCCTGGCCTTTGCCTGGCGCCCGTTGAGCGAAGCGGTCAACCCCTCACCAGCAGCGTTACGGATTGCCATCGATGCCAGACCGGCGCAGTTACGGGTGCTCAAGTGCCGTGGCGGGCTGGCGCGTGCGGCGCCGATTGCCTTTGCCGTGGGGCACTGATCGTCATGCGCTGGGTATGTATTCTGTTTCCGCAATTGGCCCTCGACGCCGTGCTGCGTCAGAGGCCCGATCCTGATGAGCCGTTGGTGCTGCTCAGCGGCCCGGCCCAGCGCAGGGTGCTGCAAGCGGTGAATCCGGCGGCGCGTAAACTCGGCCTGCGCCCTGGCATGTCGATGACTGCCGCGCAAGCCATGTGCAAAGGCTTTGCCACCGCCGATTACGAGGTAGCCGAGGTCGAACACTGGCAGCAGTTTCTTGCTGCGTGGGCCTATCGCTTCAGCGCGCAGGTCAGCGTGCATTACCCACGCACCGTGGTGTTCGAGATTGAATCGAGCCTCGGCCTGTTCGGCACCTGGCCGCAATTCGAAGCTCGCCTGCGCCAAGAGTTGCAAGACCTGGGCTTTCGGCACCGTATCGTCGCGGCGCCGAACCCGGTGGCCGCGCGGGTGCTGGCCAATGCTTACGATGGCCTGGTGGTGCCGGACGGCGAAGCCTTGCAGCATCACCTCGGGCAATTGCCTGTCGACCGTGTCGGCCTGGAACCCAATGTCGCTACGGCGTTGTCGCGCATGGGCCTGCGCAATCTCAGTCAGGTACAAAGCCTGCCACGTCAGGCACTGGCCCGACGTTTCGAGGCGCAGATGCTCAAACACCTCGACACGCTGTTCGGCGCACGCCCTCTGGCGCTGGCGTTCTATCTGCCGCCAGACCGTTTCGATATCCGCATCGAACTGAATTTCGACGTGCAATCCCATCAGGCCTTGCTGTTTCCGTTACGACGCCTGACCGGCGATCTGTCGGCATTCCTTTGCGGGCGCGACAGTGGCGTGCAGCGTTTCGATTTGCATCTGGAACACGCAGGGCTGCCGGACACGGTGATCAAGGTCGGTCTGCTCAGTGCCGAACGTGATGCGGCAATGCTCTTCGAGTTGGCCCGTGGGCGACTCGAACACGTGCAGGTCGAGGCGCCGGTACGGGGTTTTCGCTTGCGCGCCGAAGACCTGCCGAGTTTCGTGCCGCAGTATCAGGAGCTGTTCGACGACCGCCCGCAGCAGACTTTGCCCTGGGAACAATTGCGCGAACGCCTGCGCGCACGGCTGGGTGATGATGCCGTGCAGGGGTTGCGCTTTCAGGCCGATCATCGCCCCGAGTGCGCATGGCAGAACGCCGTCGATAAACAGCCTTGCACAGGTTTGCCCAGCGTCCAGCGTCCCGGCTGGCTGCTCAACGAACTGCAAAGCGTGCCGGAAGGTTCGGCGCGGATTCTCATGGGGCCGGAACGCATCGAATCCGGTTGGTGGGACGGTGGCGACGTGCGGCGTGATTATTACCTGATCCAGAACCGCGCCGGTCAACAAGGCTGGGCCTGGCGCGCCGTGGGTGAGGGCGGTCCGCTGTGGCTGCAGGGCTGGTTCGCATGAACACCGGATATGCCGAACTGCATTGCCTGTCGAACTTCAGTTTCCAGCGTGGTGCCTCGAGTGCACTGGAGCTGTTTCAATGGGCGAAAAAGCAGGGTTATCAGGCGCTGGCGATCACCGATGAATGCACCCTGGCCGGGATCGTCCGCGCATGGCAAGCGGCAAAGTCCGTCGAATTGCCGCTGATCATCGGCAGCGAGATGCGCATCGACAACGGACCGAAACTGGTGCTGCTGGTGGAGAACCTTGCCGGTTATCAGGCCCTGTGCGGTTTGATCACCCGCGCCCGGCGACGTACGCAGAAAGGCCAGTATCAGGTACTGCGTGAAGACTTCGACCAAGCGCTGCCGGGGTTGCTGGTGGTGTGGGTGCCGGATTCGGCGGATGACCTGGAAGAGGGCCGCTGGCTGAAACAGACTTTCGGCGAACGCCTGTGGCTGGCGGTGCAACTGCATTGCGGGCAGAACGACCAACAGCGGTTGGCAGCACTATCGGGGCTGGCGAATGAGCTGCAGATTCCAGCGCTGGCCAGCGGCGATGTGCACATGCACGCCCGGGGCCGCCGCGCCTTGCAGGACACCATGACCGCCATTCGTCATCACGTCCCGGTGGCCGAAGCGGGTTTGCGTCTGCACCCCAATGGCGAGCGGCATCTGCGCTGTCTCGATGTGCTGCGCGAGTTGTATCCGCCGGCCTTGCTCGAGGAATCGGTCAAACTGGCCCGACGCTGCACCTTCGATCTGAGCGAACTGCGCTATCAATATCCGAAAGAGCTGGTGCCCGAGGGCCACAGTGCCAGTTCCTGGTTGCGGCAACTGACCGAGGAGGGCATCGCCTGGCGCTGGCCGGAAGGGCCTCAGGCCAAGGTGCTCAAGCAGATTGACGACGAACTGCAACTGATCGCCGAACTCGGCTACGAAAGCTACTTCCTCACCGTGCACGACGTGGTGCGCTTTGCCCGCACGCAGAAAATCCTCTGCCAGGGCCGCGGTTCGGCAGCCAATTCGGCGGTGTGTTTTGCCCTGGGCATCACCGAGATCGATCCGGATCGCACCACGCTGCTGTTCGAGCGCTTCATGTCCAGGGAGCGCAACGAGCCGCCGGATATCGACGTCGATTTCGAGCACGAGCGCCGCGAAGAAGTCCTGCAATACGTGTTCAACCGTTACGGTCGGCAGCGCGCTGCGCTGACGGCGGTGGTCAGCACCTACCATGCCACCGGCGCCGTGCGCGATGTGGCCAAAGCTCTGGGCCTGCCGCCGGATCAGATCAATGCGCTGGCCGATTGCTGCGGCCGCTGGAGTGATGAAACGCCACCGCTGGAGCGCTTGCGCGAGGGTGGCTTCGACCCGGACAGTCCGGTGCTGCGCCGGGTGTTGAGCCTGACCGGGCAACTGATCGGCTTCCCCCGGCACCTGTCGCAGCACCCTGGCGGTTTCGTGATTTCCGAGCAGCCGCTGGACACCCTGGTGCCGGTCGAAAACGCAGCCATGGCCGATCGCACCATCATCCAATGGGACAAGGACGACCTCGATGCGGTCGGCCTGCTCAAGGTGGATATCCTCGCCTTGGGCATGCTCAGTGCCATCCGTCGTTGTTTCGACCTGCTGCGCCGGCATCGCGAACTGGATCTGACGCTCGCGACGATCCCGCCCGAAGACAAACCGACCTACGCAATGATCAGCCGCGCCGATACCGTCGGCGTGTTCCAGATCGAGTCGCGCGCGCAGATGTCGATGCTGCCGCGCCTGAAACCGCAGACGTTCTACGATCTGGTGATCGAAGTGGCGATCGTCCGGCCGGGGCCGATTCAGGGCGGCATGGTGCATCCGTATCTGCGCCGGCGTAATAACGAGGAGGCGGAAACCTATCCGTCGCCGGCGCTCGAAGTCGTGCTGAAAAGAACCCTGGGCGTGCCGCTGTTTCAGGAGCAGGTCATGCAGATCGCCATCGTCGCTGCCGACTACAGCCCCGGCGAGGCCGATGAGCTGCGTCGTTCCATGGCTGCGTGGAAGCGCCATGGCGGACTGGAACCGCACAAGGAACGTCTGGCAGCCGGCATGAAAAAGAACGGCTACACCCCGGAATTCGCCGCGCAGATCTTCGAGCAGATCAAAGGCTTCGGCAGTTACGGCTTCCCCGAATCCCACGCCGCCAGTTTCGCCTTGCTGACCTACGCCAGTTGCTGGCTCAAATGCCACGAGCCGGCGGCGTTTGCCTGTGCGTTGATCAACAGTTGGCCGATGGGCTTTTACAGCCCTGATCAGATTCTGCAGGACGCGCGCCGGCACCAATTGCAGATCCGCCCGGTGGATGTGCGGGCCAGCGATTGGGATTGCAGCCTCGAGCCGCTGAGTGCCGGGCAACCGGCGATTCGCATGGGCCTGCGCATGATCAAAGGCTTTCGCGAAGAGGACGCCCGGCGCATTGAAAGCGCGCGCCGCCACGGAGCCTTTGCCGATGTCGCGGATCTGGGCGAACGCGCCGCCCTCGACAGCCGTGCGCAAGCCTTGCTGGCGGACTCCGGCGCCTTGCGCGGTCTGGCCGGGCACCGCCATCGTGCGCGCTGGGAGGTGGCCGGGGTGCAGAAACAACTCGGCCTGTTCGCCGGACTGCCCAACGAAGAAGAAGACAAAATCGTCCTGCCCAAACCCAGCGTTGGTGAAGACCTGCATGCCGATTACGCCACGGTGGGCACCACACTGGGGCCGCATCCGCTGGCGTTATTGCGTGGCGAGTTGCAGGCGCGGCGCTGCCGCAGCTCGCGGGAATTGCTGGATATTGAACATGGCCGGCCGGTCAGCGTGGCCGGGCTGGTCACCGGCCGGCAGCGCCCCGGCACGGCCAGCGGGGTGACGTTCGTAACCCTGGAAGACGAGTTCGGCAACGTCAATGTGGTGGTCTGGCGTGATCTGGCCGAGCGTCAGCGACAGGTGCTGGTCGGTTCGCAATTGCTCAAGGTCGATGGCCGCTGGGAACGCGAAGGCGATGTGCGCCACCTGATCGCCGGGCGCATGAGCGACCTCAGCCCACTGCTCAATGGCATTCACGTGCAGAGCCGGGATTTCCACTGATTCCAGGCACCCAAGCCAAACCTCAACCCCCTGCAGGAGCGAGCCTGCTCGAGAAAGCGGTCAACCAGTCAGAGAGAATTAGCCTGATACGCATCTTTCGCGAGC
>NZ_QETJ01000102.1:0-17918 GCF_003105095.1 Pseudomonas sp. NDM
GCGATCTTTTAGCCTTCGGCAGCTCCTACGGTTGCACCGTATTTCAAATGTAGGAGCTGTCGAAGGCTGCGATCTTTTGACGTTGGGTCAGGCTTGCCCTTTGGCCTGCTGTTCCAGATGCACCTGCAGTTCGGGATCAATCCGCAACGCTGCGGCCAGTTCATCCAGATAGCTGCGTTCGGCATCCTGTTGGTCGTCCACCAGCATCACGCTGGCCAGATACATTTCCGCGGCCACGGCCGGGTCGCCGTCCGCGGACTGCGCTACTTCGCTGGGATCCAGCGGTTTGGCGACTTCGGCGTCGAGCCATTGCTGCAACTGCGGATCCGCAGTGTGTTTGCCGATTTCGCTGCTGATCAGGTGCTTCTCTGCGTCGTCGATACGCCCGTCAGCCTTGGCGGCGGCGATCAAGGCGCGGAGCACCGCGTGGCTGTGGGTTTCGATTTGCGGGCCGGCGAGCAGGTCGGCGGTTTGTGGCAGGTCTGGCGGCGCCTTGCTGGCCTGGCTGCGTTGCCAGGCTTGATACGCCTGGTAGGCCATCATGCCCAGCGAAGCGAGGGCCGCGTAATGGGTGCCGCCGGAACGACTTCGGTTGCCGCCACCCAAGGCACTTCCCAAGCCGCCACCACCGAGCAAGCCTCCCAGTAACCCACCCAAGCCGCCGAGTCCGCCGGAAGCCGCGCCAGCACCCGCGCGGGTCTGCCCTCCACCGCCCAAGAGGCCGCCAAGCAATCCGCCCAGGCCATCGCCGGCCGCAGCACCACGTTGTTGTCCCGCCGAGGCCTGGCCTCGCAGCAGTTGTTCGAGCAAATCGCTGGTGTTCATGTCGTCATCCTCAAGGCCCCGGCCCGATTGCGTCAGGCAACGATAGACCGACGCGGCCATAGCGCCAGCACCGTTTGGCTGACGCCCGATAATCGATAAATCGCCACGCAAGAAATTTTCCGCCAGCCAGCTAAGATTCAAGGGTGGTGAACCTTATCCCGGCCAAACCGGTCGATAGCTGCAACCCGACCCGGTTTGCCGACGCCCTTCCTGACGATGGGCGATACCCGGCTTGCTTCACTTTCTGGAGAACGCCCCCGTGATATCCACCGTACACATCGCCAGGCTAAAAGCATGGGGCGCCCATGGTTTTACCGCGACCGGCGTGGTCACCGCCTTCCTTGCCACCCTCGCCCTGCTGGAAAACCAGCCGATCCATTGCCTGATGTGGCTGGGCGTAGCGCTGATCGTCGACGGCCTCGATGGCGCACTGGCGCGCAAGGTCAATGTGCAATCGGTGTTGCCGAGTTTCGACGGCTCGATCCTCGATCTGGTGATCGACTACCTGACTTATGTGTTCATCCCGGCACTGTTTATCTACCGCTACATTCCCCTCCCCGATTACACCTTGTTGCTGACGGTGTCGGTGATTCTGGTGTCCTCGCTGTTCTGCTTCTGCAACGTCAACATGAAGAGCAAGGACAACTATTTTGTCGGTTTCCCGGCGGCCTGGAACGTGGTTGCGCTGTGCCTGTACATCATTGGCCCGGGGCCGTGGATCACCTTCCTCACCGTGATCGGTCTGGCGCTGCTGACGGTGACGCGGATGAAGTTCCTGCACCCGTTCCGCGTTCGCCGCTTCATGCCGATCAACATTGCGGTGACGGCGATCTGGCTGTTGTGCAGTCTGTCGCTGGTGCTCAATCACCCGGTAATCAACCCGCTGGTGATGGGCTTGTGGCTGCTGATGTCGGCTTATTTCCTGGGGATCTGCATCTGGCGCACGGCGCTGGAGTGGTTTGATCGCGGCCACTCGAAATAAGCAAATCCCCCTGTAGGAGTGAGCCTGCTCGCGATAGCGGTGTATCAGTCGAATGATTTTCAGCTGACCCACCGCTATCGCGAGCAGGCTCACTCCTACAGGGGTTGTTCATTTGTCCGGAACTAACGTTTGGTTATCACCACTTCCAGATACTCACTCGGCACCACCAGCGACGCCTCCCCCGCCCGGTTCGAGCGGTTGAGCAACTCCGTCAGATCCTCCTCCAGCGCCTGCCCAGCCTCTGGCGTCAACACCGCAAACGCCTTGTGCACCGGCCCGTACCAGTGGCGAAAGATGTCAATGAAATGCGCCGCGGAGCGATAGCGGAAGTTGAAATGGTTGCGCGTCACCCGCACGACAAAATCGCGATCATCGAAATGCTTGTGCAGCCATGCATCCGAACCCCAATTCGATGGAGGCTGTGCAACCGCAGGCGGTGGCAGATGCTGACCGAGGATCTTGAACATCTGCCCGACGAAACCCTCCGGCGTCCAGTTCGCCATACCGATCCGCCCGCCGCGACGACACACCCGGCCCAGTTCAGCAGCAGCAGTGACCTGATCGGGCGCAAACATCACGCCAAAAGTCGACAGCACGGCGTCGTAGCTTTCATCGGGAAACGGCAAAGCCTCGGCATCGGCCACCTGGAAAATCACCTCCAGATGCTCGGCCCGGGCGCGGTCCTGACCGCGCTCCAGCAGTGCCGCCACGTAATCGGTCGAGGTCACCACACAACCGCGCCGCGCCGCTGCCAGAGTGGCGTTGCCATTGCCGGCAGCGACATCCAGCACTTCTTCGTCACAACGCAGATCGCAGGCTTCGGCGAGGCATTCGCCGACGATTTGCAACGTGGTGCCGATCACGGCGTAGTCGCCACTGGCCCAAGCGACTTTCTGACGTTCCTTCAGGGCAGTGAGATCAATCGGGGTACTCATGACAGCGAGCTCCGTGGCAGAGAGAATGCACAGGCTGCGACGCGGACCGTGCTTGCTCACTATCGCGCCGAGGCTGCCCGGCGTCCCTGTCAATCGTCCGGCGAGCCCATAAACCGGGGACTTTGCCGATGAGCGGTGGAAATCTGTCAAGCCCATGAAACAGGTTGGCTGGCATAGGGCTGCAGATACTGGCAATGGCTCATGGGTCGCGACCTATGAGCCATTGTTGTTGCGATCAAGCCGCCGGCGCCTTGGCCTCCTCCAGCAACTGCTTGATCATCTGCTCCTGCTCCGCATAACGACCTTCACCGAAGTGGCTGTAACGCACTTGGCCCTTGGCGTCGATCAGGTAATGCGCCGGCCAGTACTGGTTGTCGAAGTGGCGCCAGATCGCGTAGTCGTTGTCGATCGCTACCGGGTAGGTGATGCCGAGTTTTTTCACCTGATCCTTGACGTTGTCGATGAGGCGTTCGTAGCCGTACTCCGGCGTATGCACGCCGATCACCACCAGGCCGTCCTTCTCATATTTCTGCGCCCAGTCTTTGACATACGGAAGGGTGTGCTGGCAGTTGATGCAGTCGTAGGTCCAGAAATCCACCAGCACCACTTTGCCGCGCAGGGATTCGGCGCTGAGTTCCGGGGAGTTGAGCCACTGCACAGCGCCGGACAGCGACGGCATCGCGCCCTGGGCGTCGTCCATCATCGAATCCGCGCGGACCTTGCTGACGAAGTAGTCGACCACTTTCGGCACGTTTTCCAGGACGTTTTTCTCGACGCTGGCAACGCCTTCCGAAGAGGTGTTGGCGAGCAGGGTTTTGTCCGCGCCGGTGGCGATCACCGCGACCGTAGCCAGCACCGCAACCCCGGCACCGCGGCGCAACCAGCCACTGAACGGGATCGACGGCTTCAGTCGATTGACCAGACCGCGCCCGGCGAAGATCAACGTGCCCAGCGACAAGGCACTGCCGGCGCCGTAAGCCAGCAGCAACAGGCTAGTCTGCGCATTGGCACCTTGCAGCATCGCGCCGGTGAGAATCACTCCAAGGATCGGCCCGGCACAAGGCGCCCACAACAGGCCGGTGGCGACACCGAGCATGATCGAGCCCATGGGTCCTGCGCGTTTACGGGTGTCCTGATCGAGGCGATTGCCCAACGCGACAAAGGGTTTGGTCAGCCAGTCACCGACCCGGGCCGAGATCAGCGACAGGGCAAACAGCGCCATGACCAACAGGGCCACGTGGCGGCCGGTGTTGCTGGCCTCAATCACCCACTCGCTGCTGACCACGGCGAGGCTGGAGATCAACGCAAAGGTCAGCGCCATGCCGCCGAGGGTGAGCAGGATCGAGGAGCGTGTACGGTTGGCGCCAGCGAACAGAAACGGCACCACCGGGAGGATGCACGGACTGAGGACGGTCAGCAGACCGCCGAGAAATGCGATGAGGTACATGACGGGTCACCTTGAAATGGGGGCTGGCGCACAACCGAGCAGCGAGGGGATATGTCCGCCTCGCTAGCTCGCTTTATTGACGCCGTGGCTCATGCGTTCTGGCCGTCCAGCAACTGCGCTTGTGGCGTGCGACTGGCACCGTTTTCCGCGACCAGTTGGCCCTGCGGCGTGCGGCTGGAACCATCAGCGGCGAGCGTCTGGCCCTGCGGCGTGCGGCTGGAACCGTCAGCGGCAAGCGTCTGGCCCTGCGGCGTGCGGCTCGAACCATCAGCGGCGAGCGTCTGGCCCTGCGGCGTGCGGCTCGAACCATCAGCGGCGAGCGTCTGGCCCTGCGGCGTGCGGCTCGAACCATCAGCGGCGATCAGTGCATCGCTGCCCTCCTTCGCCACTGTGGTCAGCTGAAAGCAGGTGCTGCTGGCGCAACTGCTTTGCTCCACGGCACTGTTGGCGTGGGCGGCGGCACCGGTGAAGGCGAAGGCTGCTGCGGTCAGAAAGCGCGAGACGTTGTTCATGGCAAAACTCCTTGCAGAAAAAGTAGGGATGACTCAGTTCTGGTTGTTGCAGCCGTCAGCGAATTTGCTGTAATCCAGCTCGCGGGTCTTGCCGGCGGAATCGAGGTAGGTCATGCGCGCCTCGGTGATGCCGCAGGTCACCGAGGTGTCTTCGGTCATCGACAGCACTTTCTTGATATCCAGATGGGTGCCGTAGGTGTAGGTTTGCCGGCTGACGTCAGCTTCGGCGTGGGCCGACAGGGTGCAGATGTTCAGAGCGGCGAACAGGCAGGCGGCGAATACGGATTTGTTGTTCATGGTGGTGTCCTCAAGGCTTCAGTGGGTTTTGAGCCGAGGCGCTCTGTGTGTGCCTCGATGGAGCCTATTTGAGGCGCTCGAGGTATCGCGTCTGTGTCAGGAAAGGACGAGAATCACTCGTTGTGTATCCACGCCATGTGTAGATACACAGCGATACAAACCCCGGTAAAAATCGCGTTTTTGCGTCGGCGTGTATCCGCCGTTGCGGCAGATACACTGCAATACAAAGGCAGGCAGGCGTGCGGTTTCCGGCGCTATAGACTGCACGGCATTCCCCTTTTGACAGAGGCTTGAACCGATGGAACATGTCGATCACATTCTCATCGTCGACGACGACCGCGAGATCCGTGAACTGGTAGGCAACTACCTGAAGAAAAACGGCCTGCGCACCACAGTGGTCGCCGATGGCCGGCAGATGCGCAGCTTCCTGGATGCCAATACTGTCGACCTGATCGTGCTCGACATCATGATGCCCGGCGACGATGGTCTGCAGCTGTGCCGCGAATTGCGCGTGGGCAAACACAAGGCGACGCCGGTGCTGATGCTCACCGCGCGCAACGATGAAACCGACCGCATCATCGGCCTGGAAATGGGCGCCGACGATTACCTGACCAAACCCTTTGCCGCCCGTGAACTGCTGGCGCGGATCAACGCCGTGTTGCGCCGCACACGCATGTTGCCGCCGAACCTGGTGGTCACCGAAGCCGGACGCTTGCTGGCCTTCGGTCGCTGGCAACTGGACACTTCGGCGCGGCACCTGCTCGACAGCGACGGCACCATGGTTGCCCTCAGCGGCGCCGAATACCGCCTGCTGCGCGTATTCCTCGACCACCCGCAACGGGTGCTCAGCCGCGATCAGTTGCTCAACCTGACCCAGGGTCGCGAGGCCGATCTGTTCGACCGTTCCATCGATCTATTGGTCAGTCGCTTGCGTCAACGTCTGCTTGACGATGCCCGCGAACCGGCCTACATCAAGACTGTGCGCAGTGAAGGTTATGTGTTTTCGCTGCCGGTCGAACTGCTTGGGGCGTCGGCATGAAACTCAAGCTGCAATGGCCGCGCACCCTCGCCTCGCGCCTCTCGCTGATTTTTCTGATCGGGCTGATTCTGGCGCAGGGCCTGTCGTTCGGCGCGCAGTATTACGAGCGCTACCAGAGCGCGAAAAGCACCATGCTCGGCAACCTTGAAACCGACGTCTCGACCTCGATGGCGATCCTCGATCGCCTGCCCGCCGCCGAACGCGAGGCCTGGTTGCCGCGCCTGGCACGGCGCAATTACGGCTACCTGCTCAATGAGGGCGAACCGGGCATGCCGGTGACCTCGGCTGAAGAATCCGTTGCGATTGCCTCGATTACCGCGGCCATCGGCGGCACTTATCCATTGGTGTTTACCGAAGTTCCCGGCGGTCCGAGACGACATTTCCAGGGCCATCTGCGCCTGAGCGACGGTAGCCCGGTGACCATCGATATCCGTCCGGCGATGGTGCCGCTGTCGCCGTGGTTGCCAGTGGTGCTGCTGGGCCAGCTGGCGCTGCTGATCCTCTGCACCTGGCTCGCCGTGCGCATCGCCATTCGCCCCCTCACCCGCCTGGCCAATGCGGTGGAAACCCTCGACCCCAACGCGCATCCGATCAAACTCGACGAGCAGGGACCGACCGAAGTGGTCCACGCAGCGCGGGCGTTCAACGCCATGCAGACGCGCATCGCCGCCTACCTGAAAGAACGCATGCAACTGCTCGCCGCGATTTCCCACGACTTGCAAACACCGATCACCCGGATGAAATTGCGTGCGGAGTTCATGGATGACTCGGTGGAAAAAGACAAACTGAGCAGCGACCTCGGCGAGATCGAACATCTGGTGCGCGAAGGCGTGGCCTACGCCCGCAGCGTTCACGGCGCCACCGAAGAAAGCCGCCGTACCGATCTCGACTCGTTCCTCGACAGCCTCGTGTTCGACTATCAGGACATGGGCAAGGACGTGCAGCTCGGCGGCAAGAGCAAAGCGGTGATCGAAACCCGTCCGCAAGCGCTGCGCCGGGTCCTGGTGAACCTGACCGACAACGCCCTTAAATTCGCCGGCGCCGCGCAACTGCAGGTCGAAGCGCAGGGCAACAGCCTGTCGGTGAAAGTCCTCGATCGCGGCCCGGGCATCGCCGAGGCCGAACTGGCGCAGGTGCTGGAACCGTTTTACCGCGTGGAAAACTCGCGCAACCGCGACACCGGTGGCACCGGACTCGGGCTGGCAATTGCCCAGCAATTGGCGATGGCGCTGGGTGGTTCGCTGCTGCTGAGCAATCGCGAGGGCGGCGGCCTGTGCGCTGAGCTCAGGCTGCCGCTGCCACGCTGAGAAAAACACCGACTAGACTCAATCAGTACCCAGTCGAGGGGGCCGCAGGACTTCTGCTGTGCCCTGCCCCTATCCGTGACCACCGCCCGGTGGCGCCTGCCTCGACATTCAACGCCGCCGGACGGTGATCCTGTTTCAGGAGCACACGTGATGAATGAGGCGAAGCTCAACGAATTCATGGGCAAACTGGTCAGCGACATGGGCGGCGCGGCGATGCTGGCCAATGTCATCGTCGGCGAAGAACTCGGTCTGTACCGGGCGATGGCCGACAGCCAACCGATCAGCCCCGAAGCCCTCGCAGCAAAAACCACCTGCAATCCGCGCCTGGTGCGCGAATGGCTCAGCGCCCATGCCGCATCCGGTTACATGGAGCACCTCGACGGTCAGTTTCGCTTGCCGGAAGAACAGGCGCTGGCGCTGGCCGTGGAGGATTCGCCGGTGTACGTCGCCGGCGGTCTCGGCGTGGTGGCGTCGTTTTTCCATGACAAGGACAAACTGGTCAAAGCCATGCGCGGCAATGGCGCGCTGTCCTGGGGCGATCACCACCCGTGCATGTTCAGCGGCACCGAACGCTTCTTCCGCCCCGGCTACAAAGGTCACCTGATCGCTGAATGGCTGCCGGCACTGGAAGGCGTGGTGGCGAAACTGGAACGCGGCGCCAAAGTCGCCGACATCGGCTGCGGCCACGGTGCCTCGACGGTGATCATGGCCCAGGCGTTTCCCAGGTCGCAGTTTGTCGGCTTCGACTTCCACGCGCCCTCCGTCACCGTCGCCACGCAACGGGCCGAAGAAGGTGGCGTGGGCAACCGCGCCAGATTCTTCGAGGGCACGGCGAAAAACTATCCCGGCGGCGACTACGACCTGATCTGCTTTTTCGATTGCCTGCACGACATGGGCGACCCGGTCGGCGCCGCCCGCCATGCCCATGAGGCGCTGAAAGACGACGGCACGGTGTTGCTGGTCGAACCGTTCGCCAACGACAAACTGGACGACAATCTCAACGCGGTCGGGCGCCTGTTCTACGCCGCCTCGACGTTTATTTGCACACCCAATTCGCTGTCACAGGAAGTCGGCCTCGGTCTCGGTGCCCAGGCCGGAGAGCTACGCTTGCGCAAGGTCTTCACCGAGGCCGGGTTCAAGCAGTTCCGCCGCGCCGCGCAGACACCGTTCAACCTGATACTGGAGGCGCGCAAGTAACCGACTGAAAACGCGAAACCTGTGGCGAGGGAGCTTGCTCCCGCTGGACTTCGCAGCAGGCCCTTCTTCTGCGGCCGCTTCGCCCCCCAGCCGGAGCAAGCTCCCTCGCCACAGTGGTTGATGCTAACCTGCGGGCACTGCCCATTCTGGAGTGCTGAGCATGCTCGACAGCCCGATCCGCGAACACCTCGATACGCTGGTGCAGGCCATGGCCGAGGACAAGTTTGTCGTCCTGACCGGCGCTGGCATCAGCACGCCTTCGGGCATTCCGGACTACCGCGACAGCGACGGCGTGCGTCGCGGACGGCAGCCGATGATGTATCAGGAATTCCTTTCTGCCCCGGAATCACGCCGTCGCTATTGGGCCCGAGCCATGCTCGGCTGGCCGCGCGTGCGCCAGGCGCGGCCGAATGCAGCGCATCAGGCGCTGGCGACGCTGCAGCAGCGTGGCCGGATCAGCGATCTGATCACGCAGAACGTCGACACCTTGCACGATCAGGCCGGTAGTCACGATGTGATCGAACTGCATGGCAGCCTGCATCGAGTGCTGTGTCTGGACTGCGGGCAGCGCAGTCCGCGCGATGAAATTCAGCGCCAGATGGAAGCGGAGAATCCCTATCTGAGCGGCGTTGATGCGGTGCAGGCACCGGATGGCGATACCTTGCTCGACCCGGCATTTGAAGCGCGCTTCCAGGTGCCGCAGTGCCCGCATTGCGCGGGTGAGCGGATGAAACCGGATGTGGTGTTTTTTGGCGAGAACGTGGCACAGGCGACCGCAGCGCGGGCGATGGCCGCTGCCGAGAATGCGGCGGGGTTGCTGGTGGTAGGGTCGTCTTTGATGGCGTATTCGGCGTTTCGTTTGTGTCGCGTGATTGCCGAGCGTGGCAAGCCGCTGATGGCGATCAATCTGGGCAGGACTCGGGCGGATGAGCTGCTGGATTTGAAGATTGAAGGGTCGTGTGAGGTGCTTTTGCCTTGGATAGTTGAAAAGCTGGAACGGTGAGATTTTGAGTATTGGGTTCGGCTTGAAATCGGCCCCTCACCCTAGCCCTCTCCCGAGGGAGAGGGCTAGGGTGAGGTGGTCTGGCTCAATGCGCCCGATCCAGGCCCACCAATAAAGCGCTGTCGCGACTGTAGATATCCGGCGCGTATCGCACGTGGCCGCTGCTGTCGACTTGCGCCGTCCAGTAGGTCATCAGGATCGGCACGGGGGAAGACAGGCGAAATTCGTGGGTGGTACCGCTGGCGAGCAGTGTGTCGGTGCGAGTCTTTTCTGCCGGCGACAGCAGCAGATCGCGCAGTTGCAGCGGATGCTCGACACGGACGCAACCGGAGCTGAACGCCCGTGGACCTTTTTCAAACAGCGCCTTGCTCGGCGTGTCGTGCAGGTACACCGAGAACGGGTTGGGGAAACGAATGACCATTTGCCCCAGCGGATTGCGCGGGCCGGCGTCCTGGCGCAGGAGGATGTTGCCGGGGTTGTCCCAGTCGATATCCGCTGCCGCCAGGGGCTGACCGTTGGCATCGAGCACTTGCAGGTTCTGGCGGCTGAGGAAGGTCTGGTCCTTGCGGATTTCCGGCAGCTTGTCTTCTTTCCAGATGGTGGGCGGCACGGTCCAGGTCGGGTTCAGCGTGAGCCGGGTGACGCGGGATTTCAGCAGCGGTGTCTGGCGCTCGGCGCGGCCGACCTGGGTGCGGGTCTGCCACACCGGCTGACCGCCCTGATACAGCGTCAGCTCAGCGGCCGCGACGTTGACCACCAGACCGCTGGGCTCCATGTCCTGGGCCATCCAGCGGAAACGTTCGAGATTGACGCGCAACTGATCGCGGCGAGTCAGCGGGCTGATATTCAGCTCGGCAATCGTACCCGGCCCGACCACGCCGTCAGCCTGTAACGAGTGACTGGCCTGAAAATGCTTCACCGCTTCCACCAGCACGTCATCGTAGGCGTTGTCCGGCGTCACGATCACGTCAGCCAGATAACCTTCGTTGTACAGACGCCGGGCGAGTTCCGGCACCCGCTGGTCTTCCATCGCCGGGCGCAGCAGCGGGCCGTTGCCGACCGGCTGCCATTGCGGCAAGGCCTGCAAACGTTGTGCGGCATACAGCTGACGCAAGCTTTGATATTGGGGCAGATGCGGACGGGCCAGGTCGAACGCCGCAGCAATGTCGTTCACCCCCGGCACCGCAATGCTGAGCAACTGCGCCTGACGATCGGTCGGCGGGCCGTCGACATGCCACAGCGGTTCGAAATGCGACTGCAACAGACGACCGTAATGCAGATCCTGCAAGGCCTGCAGGTAATGGCGGCTGATATCGATATCGGCACACAACTCGCCGTCCTGCGGCGGTGACGCCGGCACAGCATAGCGATTGGGATTCAGCCCATCGTCGGCCAACAGCTGCAATTGCGCGCGCAATGCCGGCAATCGAGCCGATTCACTCGCCCACACTGGCATCCAGTCCTGCTGTGCATAGAACGCCTGCAATTGACTCAGCGCCGGGCCGTTGAGACGCGGAGCAATGGCCGGGCACGACTGCGCCAGGCTGATCAACACGGCCTGCAACGGGCTGCGCGGCTCCACCGGCAGTTCCGTCGTCGGCGTCGGCAGGGTTTCGAGCGGGGGCAGCGGCTCATCGGCGCAAGCGACAAACGGCGCAGCGAGCAAACAAATGCTCAAGTAGCATGCGTACTTTTTGAACAACTGCTTTACTCCAATCCATGGCCGTCCAGATGACGGTCAACCTTACATCAGGTGCGCTGAACAGTCAGGCTCCAGCCTCGGAGCCTGCGGGTATTGACTGGGAGTCAGGAGCCAAAGTGCCGTTTATGTAGCAAGTTGAGGACACTTTATAAAATGTTGACGTTTTTGCGCCGACTTCTGTTGAGCACCGCGACCCTTGTCGCCGTGACCAGCCCAGTATTTGCCGCCGGCAAGCCATCGCCGGTTCTCTACAACAGCCTCGCCCACGCCGCGCCGGAACTCAATCCCCAAGCGCTCAAAGGTGCATTGAACGCCATGCAGTGCGCAGTCAACAACGGCGCAAAGCCCTCGCGGCATCTGGCGATCATCGACTATTCGCAACCGTCCACCGAACGTCGTCTGTGGATCTTCGACCTGAGCAAACAGAAATTGGTGCTGCGGGATCTGGTCGCCCACGGTTCCAATTCCGGGGAAAACTTCGCCACACAGTTTTCCAACCGCGAAGGCAGTTATCAGTCCAGTCTCGGCCTGTTCCGCACCCAGGAAAGCTACGAAGGCACCCACGGCTATTCACTGCGCATGGACGGCCTGGAACCCGGTTTCAATGATCTGGCCCGCGATCGCGCGATCGTGATTCATGCCGCCAGCTACGTGAACCCGCTGTGGAGCAAGCGTCAGGGCCGCATCGGCCGCAGTCAGGGTTGCCCCGCCGTGCGGCCGCAGATCGCCAAACAGGTGATCGATCGCCTGAAGAACGGCCAGTTCATGTTTTCCTGGTACCCGGATCAGCGCTGGCTGCAAAAGTCACCGTACCTGAACTGCCAGCCGCAGCAGGTGGCGAGCATTCTCAACACCCACGCCAGTTAACGCGCGTCGCCGCCGGCGGGTTTGTAGAACAGGAACCTGCCGGTCTGCGCGGTGTTGCGATAGGCCTTGGCCCAGCTCGGGTGCACGCCGCGGTCGTGAAAATACAGGGCGCCGCGGGTGCGATCCTTGAGCTGGCGATTCAACGCCTTGCCAGCGATTTCCTTGGCCAGCGCGTATTCGGCGTCTTCCTTGACCTGATCGGGCTTGCCATCGCACCACCAGGAAAACTGGCAGTTGCCGCTTTCCGAGCCTTGCTTGACCACCGCGCACACCGTGTCGGGAAAGCCTTCATGGCCGAGGCGATTCATCACCACGCTGGCGACGGCCTCCATTTCCGGGGTGTCCTTGCCCTTGGCTTCCCAATAGATGCTGCGCGCCAGACAGGTCAGCGGATCGTCCAGCGGCGCGGCCCCGGCCGGGTCCACTGCCTGCGCTTCGGTGGGGGTGATGGCCTCGGATTTCGGCGCCGGAGCAGCACTGACTTTATCCGCCGCTTTCTCCTCCAGCACCTCGGCTTTCTGTTCCGCCTTGGCCTCGATCGGGGCCTGAGCGCCGGCCCATGCAGCGCCGGCAAAAACAATCCACAACAAACCGCCCGCCAAGCCTTTCAATCCCATGTCGGTTCTTCCGTCAGCGCCCGCCGGGGGCAAGATGTTACGTCGGTGAGACGCCCGGTTTGCGGGGTCTTCGCAGAGTGTAGCGAGCAAATACACGGGCACACCAGTGCAGAAAAAATCCGCCGCAAAGAAAAACACATTCACCCTCCGGGGGCCTTTCGCGCATCATGGGCGCATTCAGCTCGAGGGAGATTTCCATGCGCTTCATGCCGTCCGTTTTGCGTTGTGCCGCATTGTCGCTGGGCGTGGTGTTCGCCACCTCGGCGCTGGCCGCCGATGAACTGCAATTGATCGAGTCGATCAACAGCTATCGCAGCCAGCCGCAGCGTTGCGGCAGCCAGGCGTCGAACGAGTTGCCGCCGTTGTCGGCCGACCCGCGCCTGCGACTGCCCGCCAGTGGCGCAGTCGATTTGCAGCAGGCCATGGCCAGCGCCCGCTATCCGATGGTCAACGTTCAGGCGATCACTCTCAACGGCCCGCGCGATGCGGCGTCAGCAATGAAGGCGATTCAGGAAAGCTTCTGTCAGGTGGTGCTCGACCCGCAGTTTGTCGATATCGGCGTCAACCGCGTTGACCGTGACTGGCGCATCGTCCTCGCGCGGCCGTTGCTGACGGCGAAACTCGGCGATGCGCAAAGCGAAGGGCAAAAGCTGCTGGCGCAACTCAATACCGCCCGCAGTCAGGCCCGTCAGTGCGGCGGCCAGTCCTTCGCGGCGGCAGCACCGCTGGCCTGGAACGCCACGCTGGGCACCGTTGCCCAGGATCACAGCCGCGACATGGCCAACAATAATTATCTCGACCACAAGGACCGCGACGGCCGCACACCCGGCGACCGCGCCGAACTGTCCGGTTACAGTGGGCAACTGGTTGGCGAAAACATCGCCGCCGGGCAGGACACCGTCGGCAAGGTCGTCGACGGCTGGCTCGCGAGCCCCGGTCATTGCGCCAACCTGATGAACCCGCAATATCAGGAACTGGGCGCCGCGTACGCAACCGATCCGAAAAGCAACGCCGGCATTTACTGGACGGCAATGTTTGGCGCACCGTAAGGCATCATCGACGCCGTCAATCACTCGGTCAGCCAGAGTGATTGGACGGCGTGGCGAGCGCAGCCTACCCTGCGCGATCTGCGCCCGCTGACGGCGCTCCACATCCACGAGGCGAGCCCATGACACAGCGTGAATTGATCGATGGTCACAACCGCCGCGTGGATTATCTGCGCCTGTCGGTCACCGACCGCTGCGATTTTCGCTGCGTCTACTGCATGGCCGAGGACATGCAGTTCCTGCCGCGCCAGCAGATCCTCACCCTCGAAGAACTGTTTCAGGTAGCGCAAAGCTTCGTCGCCCTCGGCACGCGCAAAATCCGCCTGACCGGCGGCGAGCCGCTGATCCGCCCCGGCGTCGTGCAGCTGTGTGAGCAGATTGCCGCCCTGCCCGGCCTGCGCGAACTGTGCCTGACCACCAACGGTTCGCAGCTGGGTCGGCTGGCCAGGCCGCTGTTCGACGCCGGGGTCAAGCGCCTCAATATCAGCCTCGACAGCCTCGACCCGCAGCGCTTCAAGGAACTGACGCGCACCGGCGATCTGGCGCAAGTCATCGACGGCATCGATGCCGCCCGTGCCGCCGGGTTCACTCGCACCAAACTCAATTGCGTGGTGATGCAAGGGCGTAACGACCACGAGATCAACGATCTGGTCAGTTTCGCCATCGAGCGTGATCTGGATATTTCCTTCATCGAAGAAATGCCGCTGGGCGCGATTGCCGAACACAGCCGCGCCGAGTCGTTCTATTCCAGCGCGCAGGTGCGTGAACGCATCGCCGAACGCTTTACCCTGATCGACTCCACCGAATCCACGCAAGGGCCGTCGCGCTACTGGCGCGTAGCCGAAGCGCCGAACATTCGCCTGGGCTTCATTTCACCGCACAGCCACAACTTTTGCGGCACCTGCAACCGCGTGCGCCTGACCGTCGAAGGTCGCTTGCTGCTGTGTCTGGGCAACGAGCATTCGATGGACCTCAAAGCGGTGTTGCGCGCGCATCCGGGCCACCCGGAACGCTTGGAAAACGCGATCATCGAGGCAATGAAACTCAAGCCCTATCGACACAACTTCGAAGTCAACGACGACGTGCAAGTGGTGCGTTTCATGAACATGACCGGCGGCTGATCCGCCGCGCAACAGGGACCGCGAGATGATCGTCAGACCGAGACCCAATCAGTTCGCCGTGCTGTTCACCCTCAGAGGTTCGATCGCCAAACGCATTGCCGTGCGCACCTTGATGCTGACGCTGCTGGCGGCGGTGATTGTGCTGGTTGAAATCCTTGTGCCGCGCTACTTCGCCGAGATCAACGCGACACCGTTCACCCTGCTCGGCCTATCGCTGTCGATTTTCCTCAGCTTTCGCAACAACGCCTGTTACGACCGCTGGTACGAGGGCCGCAAGGCCTGGGGCGAAGTGCTGCTGCGGGTGCGCGCGGTGATGCGCGAAACCCAGGGCATCGACGACGCCAGCCTGCGTCGGCAACTGTTGCGCAATTTGTGCGGGTTTGCCCATGCATTGAACGCCCGGCTACGCACAGAGAGTGAGGCGCAGGCCAGTGCCGACTGGGTCAGCCCGACGATCGACGAGGCTGTACCGGACCACTGCGGGCAGATCCTGCACCAGGTCGGGCGCCAGTTTTCCGAGCTGGAAACGGCCGGTGTGCTGTCGCCATGGCGTTATCAATTACTGGCCAGTCACCTGACCTGCCTGAGCCAGGCCCAGGCCGTGTGCGACCGGATCAAGAACACGCCGCTGCCCTTCCCTTATACCCTGCTGCTGCACCGCACTATCTACCTGTTCTGCCTTTTGCTGCCCTTCGCCATGGCGCAATCGCTGGGTTGGTTGACGCCGCTGTTCACGGCGATTGTCAGTTACACCTTTTTCGGTTTCGACGCGATTGCCGATGAACTCGAAGACCCGTTCGGGCGTGATGAAAACGACCTGCCGACCGACGCACTGGTGCGTACCCTGGAGCGCGACGTGCTGCACGAACTCGGCGTCTCGCCATTGCCGCCCGCGCCGCAACCGGACGATTACGTGCTGCGCTGAATGGCACAGCGGCGGGCCCGGCGTGTTCACTCTGGACCGAGGTGCGGACATTCGCGAGCAGGCTCGCTCCCACAGTTGAAATGCATTCCAATGTGGGAGCGAGCCTGCTCGCGAAAAAGGCAACTCGGTCAATCAGACCAAACGCACCAAGCGACACCGGCAAATTTTGCGTTTACACGCGCGCGAATTCCCCCTTACTATCCGGGCACACCGGTCGCCGGGCCCGCCCTGCTGCCGACGCTTTCCGCCAACGGAAACACGCGTTATGAGCACGTCACCACAACAACCCAAAAGGTTGCACGTCTCTGCCGTACGCGCCCACTGCAACCGGGGCCGCGTATGAACCGCATCGTCAATCTGCCCATGGCCCTGCGCCGTTCCAAGCTGCGTCACTCCGCACGCCCGCCGGATATCGCCTGCTGATTTCTGTCAGTCACTAAGCCATTGTGGCGAGGGAGCGTGCTCCCGCTGGACTGCCTGGCAGCCCCGCCTTTGAACAACAAGCGAGAGCCGCTTCGCGCCTCAGCGGGAGCAAGCTCCCTCGCCACAGGTTCTGTGTCCTTTGACTGATCTCCCTATGAAATCCCTGCCGGGACGCCCTGCGTCCGGCCGAATCTGCGCGCCCGTGCGGCGCCATCGTGAGTGATTTGCCATGAAATTCGCAGCCATCGAAGACGCACGCCTGTTCCTCGAACAGAACCCCGATATCGACATGTTCGAGCTGTTCATTCTCGACGCCAACGGCGTGCCGCGCGGCAAGCTGTTGCACCGTGAAGAGCTGCTCGCCGTGTATGAAAGCGGCCGGCCACTGCCGAGCACGATTCTCGGTTTGACCGTGCAGGGCGAGGACGTCGAGAACTCCGGACTGGTCTGGGACGTCGGCGATATCGACTGCCGCGCCTATCCGCTGCAAGGCAGTCTGGTGCGCCTGCCATGGCGGCAGATTCCGACTGCAGCGGTGCAGGTCAGCATGCACCCGACCGAAGGCCTGCCGGCGAGCATCGCTGATCCTCGGCACTTGCTGATCAAGGTGATCGACGGGCTCAAGGCCGAGGGATATCACCCGATCATGGCCTGCGAGCTGGAGTTCTATCTGCTCGACGCCAAACGCGATCACAACGGCCGCCCGCAACCGGCGCTGGACGCTGATGGCGGGCGACCGCGACACACGCAAGTCTACGGTCTGCGCGAGCTGGAACAGATCGAACCGTTCCTCGCTGACCTCTACAGCGCCTGCAAACTGCACGGCATTCCGGCGCGCACGGCAATTTCCGAATACGCCCCGGGCCAGGTGGAAATCACCCTCGAACACGGCGATGCACTGGCAGCGATGGATCAGGCGGTGCGTTACAAACGCCTGGTCAAAGGCGTGGCGCACAAGCACGGCATGCAGGCGACATTCATGGCCAAGCCGTTCGACGATCTGGCCGGCACCGGCATGCACATGCACGTCAGCCTCGCGGACGCCGACGGCCGTAATCTGTTCGCCTCGCAAGACCCGGCCGGCACACCGCTGTTGCGCACGGCGATTGGCGGCATGCTCGCGTCCTTGCTCGATTCGCTGCTGCTGTTTTGCCCCAACGCCAACTCCTACCGACGTTTCCAGGCCAACAGCTACGCGCCACTGGCGCCGACCTGGGGCGTCGACAATCGCACCGTCAGCCTGCGGGTTCCCGGCGGGCCAGCGCCGACGCGGCACATCGAACACCGCATCTGTGGCGCCGACGCCAACCCGTATCTGGCGGCGGCAGCGATCCTCGCCGGCATCCATCGCGGCATTCGTGAAGAGCTGGATCCGGGCGCGCCGGTCGAGGGCAATGGCTATGCCCAGGCCAAAGAGCTGTTGCCGACCGATTGGCTGACGTCGTTACAGGCGCTGGAAAATTCCGCGTGGGCACGGGAGGCGCTGGGGGAGGAATTCCTTGGGGTGTATCTGGCGGTGAAGCGTGCCGAGTATCGGCAGTTCATGGCGGAAGTGGGTGAGCAGGATTGGCGGTGGTACCTGACCGAAGCCTGAGGATTCACCACAACCCCTGTAGGAGTGAGCCTGCTCGCGATAGCGGTGTGTCAGACAATTGATTTTTGACTGACGCACC
>NZ_QETJ01000103.1:0-17567 GCF_003105095.1 Pseudomonas sp. NDM
CGCTATCGCGAGCAGGCTCACTCCTACAGTTGGAATACGTTCCCCTGTAGGAGTGAGCCTGCTCGCGATGGCGCCCGAACAGCCACCGCTTATCTTTCTTTTATCCGGTTTTACGGAACACAAAAGCCAATCCAATAATGATCAGCAGCATCCCCAGCACACTCAACGCGGCCAACCGATTACCGAAAATCAGATAATCCATCACCGCCGTCACCGCCGGCACCAGATAGAACAGGCTAGTGACGTTCACCAGATTGCCCCGCGCGATCAGCCGATACAGCAACAACGTCGCCAGCACCGAGACCACCAGGCCCATCCACAACACCGGCACGATGAAACCTGTGCTGTGCTCGAAGTGGAACGGCTGGAACGGCACGAAGATCGCACACAGCAACAGCCCCGCCAGATACTGCACTGGCAGCGTGCCGAGAGGATTGTCGGTGATGCGTTTTTGCATGATCGAGCCCAGCGTCATGCTCGCCAGCGCGAGCAAGCCGAACAACATGCCAGCCCAGGACATTCCGGCCAGACCGATGCCCTGATAAACCACCATGATCAACCCGGCCAGCCCCAGCGCCAAGCCGAACAGACGGCTCGCCGACCGCTGACGCTCCATGAGCACCACCGTGAGGATCGGCTGTACCCCCATCAGAGTCGCCATTACCCCCGGCGTGACTTTGCAGTCCAGCGCCAACAGATAAAAAATCTGATACGCCCCGAGCAACACCAACCCCGTGGTGATCGCAAACAGCATCGGTTTGCCGCCCTTGGGCAACTTCAACTTGAGCAGCGGCGCCAGCAGCAGCAACCCGCACAGGGCGATGGCGAAGCGAATCAACAGAAAGGCAAAGGGCGAAGCGTGGGCCAGGCCCCATTTGGAGAAAATCGCCCCGCTGCTCCACAGCAGAACGAACAGGCTCGTGGACGCCGCCGCGAGCGCGGATTGTTTCGAAAGGACAAACATGAATACCACCTGTAGTCAGGCAAGAAGCCAACTCAGCCGAAGCTGAAATCCAGTAGTTTTTTCTGGCGGGCGCAGGGGTCAGCAGAAACTGCCGATCAGCCCCGAACACCAACGCCCGGCGGCGATACAACTGCGCACACCGGCGTGCTACTGACAGGTGGAGGGTAATGACTGATCTGCACAGGCTGCTGATTCCCGCACGGCACGACGCCAGCGTTGACCGCTGAATCGACTACCGCATTGATGAGGGATGCAGGCATGGAGGCAGATCTTTATTGAGGAAATGAAAGCGTGAGCACGGCGCTCAAGCGGGCTGACTATAACCAGCCCGGGACACAGATTGCAATGACTTGGGCAAAGGGCCGGCAGCGACAGTTTGGGGCGGGATGATTAGGGTGATTGGCGGTGGCAATGGATTGTCAGGAGACATGGAATGCAAGAGATCATATGCCAAGGGAACGGACGTATTTGCGGTATCAGGTTTATCGGTCAGAGGCCAGGAAGCGGGCCGCACTTACATTTGCGAAGCTACACAGCGAACTTGAGGCGCGCGCAATTGTTGACGTTGATTATTCCAGGGTTCGCTTCGAGGCGATTGATGCGTCCGCCATGAAAGCTTATGAGCAATGGCTCGATCCGCATTTCTGCTGGGAGGAAATTGTCCGATGGAAAGCCAAAGAACCAATGAGCTTCGATTTGGCAATCTGGTTTGATCGTGAACTGTGCGGACTTTGTTTCGCCAATCCGAACCAAAGCCGGCTGAGAGTCAGGATTGTGCGTCTTGAGGGGTAGCCAGACGAACACCCACTCAAGAGCCGCATAGCGACCTTCGCCCTGACTGCGGTCACTCACTTCGCCCGTATCATCGGCAGCCAGCAGATCGAAATTCAGGAGCCTCTTTCGGGAGCTATACCTCTATACCGTCAACTGGGTTTCGAATTCGACTCTGAGGGCCGTCTTGTGAAGCGCATTGACCAAGTCTAGTATCTGAGCACCTGCTCATTTACTCATCAACGTCGGAGATCCCATGAAAGCTGTCGTTGAAAAGAAAGCATCAAACTCCAAATCCAGAAAGATGGAGAAAAAGCAGCCATCTGTTGAGTTATCTGAAACCGAGATGCATCGCATCAGGAATGCACTGGCCAATCCAGCCGTTGAAGAGCCAAGCGGCGTATTAGCCGGGTCGTCCTTTTCCTTCCGCTAACAAAAAACCGCTCGCAAAGAGCGGTTTTTTCATTGCCTGAGCCAGCCTCAACCAAACAGCCAATACCCCAACAACGTCAGCACCAGCACCGCCAGCACCGGGCGCATGACGCGGTAGGCCTTGGGATGCCGGCGTTTCCACTGTTTGACCACGCCGCTGAAACGGTCGCTGAAGTTCTTGCTCCAGGCATAAGCCTGGTTGATGCCGCCGACGCGTTCATCGTCAAGGTTCTGCGGGGCAGTGGCGCGGCCGAGCCAGCCGCTGATGAAGCGATTGATGCGGGTCATCAGGCGATTGCTCAGTGGGCGTTCGATGTCGCAGAACAGAATGACGCGAGTCTGATCGGTTTCATTCTTGACCCAGTGCACGTAGGTCTCGTCGAACATCACGTCATCGCCGTCGCGCCAGGCGTAAACCTGACCGTCGACGAAGATCCGGCAATCGTCAGAGTTGGGTGTCGACAGACCGAGGTGATAACGCAGGGAGCCGGCAAACGGGTCCCGATGGGGATTGAGGTGACTGCCGCCCGGCAGCAGCGCGAACATCGCGCCCTTGACGTTGGGAATTGCACTCACCAGTGCCACGGTTTTCGGGCACAGGGCTTCGGCCGATGGCAGCGGTTTGTCGTACCACTTCAGATAGAAGCGCTTCCAGCCTTTCTTGAAGAACGAGCCAAAACCGGCGTCGTTGTTCTTTTCGGCGGCGCGAATATAGCCCTCGTCAAACAGATGCATGGCTTCGTCGCGGATGGTTTCCCAGTTATCGCGCAGCACATCCAGTTCCGGAAACTTGCTGCGATCCAGATACGGTCTGGACGGCACTGCGGAGAACAGGTACATCAGAGCGTTGTACGGGGCGAACAGCGCCGAGTGGTTGACGAACTGGCGCAATACCGGCAAACGCGCCTTGCCGCGCAAATGCACATAGAGCGTGCTGCCCAGAAACAGCAACAGCACAAACGCCTTGGCGGCAAACGAAACGGTCATCAACGACTCCTTGAATAAAGACAACGCTGCGCAATGCCCTTTTCCCGGCATGGCAGCCGGCCATGATAAACACTACCGGCTCCGGGAAAAACCCGCCTGATACAAGATTCAGTGTTATGCATCGCGCAACAAAGCCTTTATTAACATGCAGCGCCTGAACCTCGGCTGACCTGAATCAACAGGATTACTGCTGGTTCTCCTGCTCGGTGAACAGGTCACTGAACAACATGCTCGACAGATAACGCTCACCCGAATCCGGCAGCACCACGACGATGGTTTTGCCCTGCATCTCCGGGGTTTCCGCCAGACGCACTGCCACCGCCATGGCGGCACCGCAGGAAATACCGCACAGAATCCCCTCTTCCTGCATCAGGCGCAAAGCCATGGCCTTGGATTCTTCGTCAGTCACCTGCTCGACACGATCGACCATCGACAGATCCAGGTTCTTCGGCACAAAACCGGCGCCAATGCCCTGAATCTTGTGCGGGCTAGGCTTGATCTCGTCACCGGCCAGCGCCTGGGTGATGACCGGCGAAGATGCAGGCTCCACAGCCACCGACAGAATCGGTTTGCCGGCGGTGTTCTTGATATACCGCGAGACGCCGGTGATGGTTCCGCCGGTGCCGACGCCAGCCACCAGCACGTCGACGGCCCCATCGGTGTCATTCCAGATTTCCGGACCGGTGGTCTTTTCGTGAATCGCCGGGTTGGCCGGGTTATCGAATTGCGCCGGCATGAAATATTTGTCGGCATCACTGGCGACGATTTCCGCGGCTTTCTCGATGGCGCCCTTCATGCCCTTGGCCGGCTCGGTCAACACCAGTTCCGCCCCCAGGGCCTTCAGGACCTTGCGGCGCTCGATGCTCATCGACGCCGGCATGGTCAGCATCAGTTTGTAGCCACGCGCAGCAGCGACGAAGGCCAGGCCGATGCCGGTGTTACCGGAGGTGGGCTCGACAATGGTCATGCCCGGTTTGAGTTTGCCGCTGCTTTCGGCGTCCCAGATCATGTTGGCGCCGATCCGGCACTTGACCGAGTAACCGGGGTTGCGCCCTTCGATCTTGGCCAGGATCGTGACCCCGCGCGGCGCGATGCGGTTGATCTGGACCAGCGGCGTATTGCCGATGGAGTGGGCGTTGTCAGCGTAGATACGGCTCATGGCTGGGTCCTTATGCAGCGTTGAATTCAGCCTTTCAAGGTAAGCCTGTTACCGATCACAGTCCAGTCGGGGCGAACGTCTGCGAACGCACGCAGTCAATCGCTTTGAATCGTCAAGGCACACTCTTGAAGGAACAATGGCATGAAACGTCGTTACAGCTGGCCGCTCTGGACCCTGGCGGGTGTCGTGGTGCTGCTGGTCGCTCTGCACTTCGCCCTGCCCTATCTGGTACGCGACTACCTCAATGACAAGCTCGCGGACATGGGTGATTACCGTGGCCAGATCACCGATGTCGACCTCGCACTGTGGCGAGGTGCGTACAAAATCAACGGTCTGAAAATCGTCAAGGTCGACGGCAAGGTGCCGGTGCCGTTCGTCGATGCGCCGTTGATCGACCTCTCGGTGAGCTGGCATTCGCTGTGGTACGACCATGCCGTGGTTGCGCAGGTGCAATTCCTCAATCCCGAAATCAACTTTGTCGACGGCGGCCCCAACAAGCAGAACTCGCAGACCGGTCAGGGCACCGACTGGCGTGAACAATTGGGCAAGCTGCTGCCGATCACCCTCGATGAAGTGCAGATTAACGACGGCCGTATCACTTTTCGCAACTTCAATTCCAAGCCGCCGGTGAACATGAATGCCAGCAACGTCAACGCCAGCATCTACAACCTGACCAACGTGGTCGACAAGGAAGGCAAGCGCGACGCCCGCTTCGAAGGCAAGGCGCTGCTGCTGGGCCACGCGCCACTGGAAACCACCGCCACCTTCGATCCGTTGAGCAACTTCGAAGACTTCGAATTCCGCCTGCGTGCCCGCGACATCGAGCTCAAACGCATGAACGACTTCGCCTCGGCCTATGGCAAGTTCGACTTCAACGCCGGCCACGGCGATGTGGTCATCGAAGCCAAGGCAGAGAAAGCCCGACTCACCGGCTACATCAAACCCCTGCTACGCGACGTTGACGTTTTCAACTGGCAGCAAGACGTCGAGAACAAGAACAAAGGCCTGTTCCGCTCGGTCTGGGAAGCGCTGGTTGGCGGCACCGAGACCGTTCTGAAAAACCAGAACAAAAACCAGTTCGCCACCCGGGTTCAACTCAGTGGCAATGTGCACCAGCAGAACGTCAACGCGTTCGAGGCGTTTTTGCAGATTTTGCGCAACGGGTTTATCCAGGCCTTCAATGCGCGGTATGAAAGGCCGAAGCCGGATGAGGGTTAAGTTTTGCGGTTGACGACATATCTGCCAGTGTCTTCGGCCGCGATCGGTGAGCGCTGTTGCAGCGAATCCCAGCCCAGACAGGCCAACGCCAAAGAACGTGGCACTGCCTCACGCCCATTGCTGTAACGGCTGATGCTCCGAGCGCTCACACCCAGCGCCTCGGCCGCCTCACTGAGAGAAAGTCCCGTACGGGCGCGCCAGTCGATAAAAATGCGTGTGTTCTCATCCTGGGCATTTTGCGCCAGCGCATCCATGTACAAGGTGTCTGCGCCAATCTGTATGTCGGGCTCTAGCCATTCGACTATCCAGCCATCGTCGCCAACTACGGCGGTCGCAAAGACTTCGCGATCAAGCAGTGGCCGCAGACCTGGATAAGTATGAATATCCACCCCCAAATCAACTGTCAGTTCCTGACCATTGATAAATGTCAGCGCCAACCTGAAATCCGACAGGACCTGCGCAGATCGCAGACGCGGGCGTTTCATGGGTAACATCGATTTTCTGCCTTTTTATCAACCAAGTAAGAAAGGCTATCGCCAAATCGGCGATACCTGAATACTGGCCATCCGCCGAGACTGAGTCAACATGTGACGCCCCATTCAGAGACTGAATAAGCCGTCTGCGTTCACAGTCGACCGGCGTGCGCGTTATAGTCGGGGCATCCGATTATTCGCCCCCGCCCTGCCCGCAAGGTGGGCGTTACCGTTCGAGGATTTGCAGATGAAGTTCGAAGGCACCCAGGCCTACGTCGCCACCGATGACCTGAAGCTGGCGGTCAATGCCGCCATCACCCTGGAGCGGCCACTGCTGGTCAAAGGTGAGCCGGGCACCGGCAAGACCATGCTCGCCGAGCAACTGGCCGAGTCGTTCGGTGCCAAGCTGATCACCTGGCACATCAAGTCCACCACCAAGGCCCATCAGGGTCTTTACGAGTACGACGCGGTCAGCCGTTTGCGCGACTCGCAGTTGGGCAATGAAAAAGTCCACGACGTGCGCAATTACCTGAAGAAAGGCAAGCTCTGGGAAGCGTTCGAGTCCGAGGAGCGGGTGATTCTGCTGATCGACGAAATCGACAAGGCTGACATCGAGTTCCCCAATGACTTGCTGCAAGAACTCGACAAGATGGAGTTCTACGTTTACGAGATCGACGAGACCATCAAGGCCAAGAAGCGCCCGATCATCATCATTACCTCCAACAACGAGAAAGAGCTTCCGGACGCCTTCCTGCGCCGCTGCTTCTTCCACTACATCGCTTTCCCCGACCGCACTACCCTGCAGAAAATCGTCGACGTGCACTACCCGGACATCAAGAAGGATCTGGTCAGCGAAGCGCTCGACGTGTTCTTTGACGTGCGCAAGGTACCGGGCCTGAAGAAAAAACCTTCGACGTCGGAACTGGTCGACTGGCTGAAACTGCTGATGGCCGACAACATCGGCGAAGCGGTGCTGCGCGAGCGCGACCCGACCAAAGCCATCCCGCCGCTGGCCGGTGCGCTGGTGAAGAACGAACAGGACGTGCAACTGCTTGAGCGCCTGGCGTTCATGAGCCGTCGCGGCACCCGCTAAGAGGCTGCTGCCATGCTGCTCAACCTGTTCAATGAAATGCGTGCAGCCAAGGTGCCGGTGTCGGTGCGTGAGTTGCTCGACCTGATCAACGCGCTGAAACAGCGCGTGACCTTCGCCGACATGGACGAGTTCTATTATCTGTCGCGGGCGATTCTGGTGAAGGACGAACGTCATTTCGACAAGTTCGACCGTGCATTCGGCGCTTACTTCAATGGCCTCGAAAAACTCGACGACCACTTGCAGGCGCTGATTCCCGAAGACTGGCTGCGCAAGGAGTTCGAGCGCTCTCTGACTGATGAAGAACGCGCGCAGATCCAGTCCCTGGGCGGGCTGGACAAGCTCATCGAGGAGTTCAAGAAGCGTCTGGAAGAACAGAAGGAACGTCACGCCGGCGGCAACAAATGGATCGGCACCGGCGGCACCAGCCCGTTCGGCTCCGGCGGTTTCAACCCGGAGGGCATCCGGGTTGGCGATGCCGGCAAGCGTCAGGGCAAAGCGGTCAAGGTCTGGGATCAGCGCGAGTACAAGAACCTCGACGATTCAGTGGAACTGGGCACCCGCAATATCAAGGTCGCCTTGCGTCGTCTGCGCAAGTTCGCTCGACAGGGCGCGGCGGAAGAGCTGGACATCGATGGCACCATCGACCACACCGCCAAGGATGCCGGCCTGCTGAATATCCAGATGCGCCCGGAACGGCGCAACACGGTGAAGCTGCTGCTGTTGTTTGATATCGGCGGCTCAATGGATGCGCACGTGAAGATCTGCGAGGAATTGTTTTCGGCCTGCAAGACCGAGTTCAAGCATCTGGAGTACTTCTACTTCCACAACTTCATTTATGAATCAGTGTGGAAGAACAACATGCGCCGCACTTCCGAGCGCACCTCGACCCAGGATCTGCTGCACAAGTACGGTGCCGACTACAAAGTGATCTTCATCGGCGACGCCGCCATGGCGCCTTATGAAATCACCCAGGCTGGCGGCAGTGTCGAGCACTGGAACGAAGAGCCGGGCTACGTGTGGATGCAGCGCTTCATGGAGAAATACAAGAAACTCATCTGGATCAACCCGTATCCGAAGGACACGTGGGGCTATACCTCGTCGACCAACATTGTCCGCGACCTGATCGAGGATCAGATGTATCCGCTGACGTTGCGCGGGCTTGAGGAAGGGATGCGGTTTCTTTCCAAATAATCGTTAACCCGACGAACGCCTTCGCGAGCAGGCTCGCTCCCGCATTGGAATGCCTTTACCTGTGGGAGCGAGCCTGCTCGCGAAGCTTTTAGCGATCTATAAAGCGCTGCAAATACTCGACATGCTCGCGGTGCGCGACGTCCTGCACCACCGGCCGCAATCTCACCTTCGCTCCCGGCAAGCACTGCGCCAGCCGCGCCAGTGCCAGCGGCGTCAACGCGCCCAGGCGCGGATACCCGCCGATGGTCTGGCGATCATTGAGCAACACAATCGGCTGTCCGTCCGGTGGCACTTGCACCGCGCCCAAGGGAATCCCTTCGGAAATCATCGCCGCGCCCTGATAGTGCAACGTCGCGCCCTGCAGGCGGATGCCCATGCGGTCGGCGCGGCTGTCGATTGTCCAGGTGCTGTTGAAGACATCAAACAGACTTTGCCCGCTGAACTGGCCGATCTGTGCACCAATCACCAGATCCAGCGGTTTAACCGAGCGCAGGTCCGGTTGCTGCGTCTGTGGTACGTCACGCACCGGCCGGGGTTCGCCGTGATAACTCAGGATCGCTCCTTTTGTCAGCGGCACGCCCAGACCATCAAGCCCTCCGAGCTCTTCGCGCACGACCGTCGCGCAACTGGCCAACACGGACGGCGCGGCAAAACCGCCGGGAGCCGCCAGATAAGCCCGGGCGCCAAGCAAGGGTTGGGTGAACTGCAACCTCTGACCTTTGTGCAACGTGAAACCGCGCCACGGCGCCAGCGCCTGTCCATCGATCTGCGCGCCGAGATCCGCTCCGGCCAGCGCCAGCAGGCAATCCTCTTCAGCCACCACGGCAAACCCGCCGAGGGTGATTTCAACCACCGCAGCATCCAGCTCATTGCCAAGCAGCCAATTGGCCCAGCTCATGGAACACCAATCCGCCGCGCCGCCCTGGGTAACGCCCAGGTGTCGCACACCGAAGCGCCCGGCATCCTGCACTAGGCACAGCGGTGTGCTGGCTTCGATCGTCAGTCGACTCATGCCAGCGCCTCCAGTGCTGTGTCGTCGCCGCCCAGACGAATGAATTCGGCGTGATCGACCGCTGCGAAGCGTACCGTGTCACCGGGCTGCATCAGGCTGTAGCCGTCGCGATGGCGATCGAACAGTTTCGCCGGAGTGCGGCCGATCAAATTCCAGCCACCGGGTGAAACGACCGGATAAGCTGCGGTCTGCCGCTCGGCGATACCCACGCTGCCGGCGGCGACTTTTTTACGCGGTGTGCTCAAGCGCGGCGCGGCGAGAATCTCTTCGACCAGGCCCATGAAGGCAAAGCCCGGCGCAAAACCAAGGGCGAATACCTGATACTCCCGTGCGCTGTGCCGACGGATCACCTCCGCCACAGCGAGCCCGCTACGTTCAGCCAGCAGGCTCAATTCCGGGCCGACACTGAGGTCGTACCAGACCGGCAAGACGTGACACTGCCCAGCGCTTCGCGCATTCGGCGACAGGTCGACCAGCGCTTCGGCGATCAATTCGCGCGCCTGAGCCGGACTCAGCAGCGTCAGATCGTAATGCACCATCAACGTCGTATAGGACGGCACCAGATCGATCAGTTGGGCGCCAAACGCCGTGCGCAAACGCTCGGTGGCGGCGAGCATCCACGGCATGTTGGCTTCGGCGATTTCATCGAACAGACGCAGCATCAGGCAATCCAGCGCCACCACTTCAATCCGTGGATTCATGACGCACTCGACTGCTGTAAGGCTTGGCGAATGCGCTGCACGGCGACCACGGAGCTGGCGTTGTCGCCGTGTACACACAAGGTGTTGGCGCGCAGGATCAAGGCGCTGCCGTCGCTAGCGGTGAGCTCGCCGCCATGGGCGATGGTCAGCGCTTGCTCGATGATTTTCTCGGGATCGTGATGCACCGCGCCCGGCAACTGCCGTGAGACCAGCCGGCCGCCGCTGTCGTAAGCGCGATCGGCGAAAGCTTCGAACCACAGCGTCACGCCATATTCATCGCCGATCTGCTGCGCCGCAGCGTTGTCGCGGGTCGCCATGAGCATCAGCGGAAGATTGCGGTCATACGCCGCCACGGCCTGCACTACCGCACGCAGTTGCGCCGGGTTGGCCATCATGTCGTTGTACATCGCGCCGTGGGGTTTGACGTAGCTGACCCGCCCGCCCTGCGCCTTGCAGATGCCATCGAGCGCACCGATCTGGTAATGCAGGATGTCTTGCAGCTCCTGCGCGGAATAGGCCATGGAGCGCCGGCCGAATCCGACCAGATCCTGATAGGCCGGATGCGCGCCAATCTGTACGCTGTGTTCGAGGGCCAGCGCCACGGTCTTGCGCATGATGCTCGGGTCGCCGGCATGGAAACCGCAGGCAACGTTGGCGCAATCGATGAAGGGCATGACCTCGGCGTCCAGACCCATGGTCCAGCTGCCGAAGCTCTCGCCAATGTCGCAATTCAATAGCAGGCGGCTCACGGTGAACACTCCTGTAGCTGCTCGTCTTTTTATCTGTAGGACACTGCCCAGCAGGTTATCAGTTACTGCGCGTCTAGTTGTTTGCCGCGGGTTTCCGGCAGGCTCAACGCCGCAATAATCACCACGCCGTAGGACACCGCCGCGAAGGCACCGATGCCCATGCTCAATGGCACTTTCTGGCTGAGCAGGCCGATCAGCAGCGGGAACAACGCCGCCAGCGCGCGGCCGATGTTGTAGCAGAAACCCTGACCCGAGCCGCGAATCCGCGTGGGGAACAATTCAGTGAGAAACGCACCCATGCCGCTGAAAATCCCCGAGGCAAAGAAGCCCAGCGGAAACCCCAGCCACAGCATCACGCCGTTGCTGACCGGCATCTGCGTGTACAGCAGAACGATGGTGAACGAGCCGACCGCGAACAAAATGAAATTCTTTTTCCGCCCCAGCAGATCGGTCAGATAAGCGCTGATCACGTAACCGACGTAGGAACCGACGATCACCATCGCCAGATAACCACCGGTGCCAAGCACGCTCAAACCGCGTTCGTTCTTGAGGAAGGTCGGCAGCCAGGAGGTGATTGCGTAATAACCGCCCAGCGCACCGGTGGTCAGCAACGACGCTCGAAACGTGGTGAAGAGCATGCCCGGTGCGAAGATCTCGTAGAACTTCGCCGGGTTTTCTGGCGTTTGCGCGGCTTTGGCTTCGCGATAGATTTCCGGATCTTTCACCAGGCGTCGGACAAAAATCACGAATATCGCCGGCACGATGCCGAGGATGAACAGCGCACGCCAGGCATCTTCCGGTGGCAACACCGAGAACAGCAGCGCATACAGAATCGCCGTCAGACCCCAGCCCAGCGCCCAACCGGATTGCACCATGCCGACCGCTTTGCCGCGATCCTGGGCGCGGATCACCTCGCCGATCAACACCGCGCCGGCGGTCCACTCACCACCGAAACCGAAGCCCATCAGGGTGCGGGCGATCAACAGTTGTTCATAGTTTTGCGCGAAACCGCAAAGAAAAGTGAAGAAGGCGAACCACAGCACCGTCAGTTGCAGGGTGCGCACGCGACCGATGCGGTCGGAGAGAATCCCGGCGACCCAGCCGCCGATCGCCGACGCGATCAGGGTGCTGGTGTGAATCAGCCCCGCTTCGCCAGTGGTGATGCCCCACATCGCAATCAGCGTCGGCACGACGAAGCTGAGCATCTGCGTGTCCATGCCATCCAGACCGTAACCGATCTTGCAGCTCCAGAACGTGCGGCGCTCCTGCTGGTTGATGTTGCGGTACCAGTCGAACGGCCCGGGCCGCGCCGCAGGCTTGGATAAAGGGAGGGTGTCAGGAGCACTCATGGCAAATCTCCGCAGGGCTTTTATTGGTCTTGTTCGAAGCTCCGACGACGCCTATCGTGGGAACCGGATGCGCCGATTTTTCGTCGCCCTGCCCCGCGCCGTCCAACGAATAAAAACCCGCCTTAGGCATAAGAAAAATTTGTCAGCCGAGCCTTGCCCATGAACCTGAAGTTTCTCGAGACCTTTGTCTGGGTCGCGCGCCTGAAGAGTTTTCGCCTGACCGCCGACAAGCTGTTCACCACTCAGGCGTCGATTTCCAGCCGCATCGCAGTGCTCGAAGGCGAACTGGGAGTGAAGCTGTTTCTACGCGACTCACGCGGCGTCAGCTTGACCCCGGAAGGTCTGAAGGTGCTCGATTATGCCGAACAGATGCTCGACACCATGGCAGCGCTGAGACAGTCGATCGAGACTCGTTCGAGCAAGGTCGGCCGGGTGCGTATCGGCGTGATGGATACGGTGATCCATACCTGGCTGAGCCCACTGGTGGCGCAGATGACAGATCTGTACCCGCGAGTGGAAATCGAGCTGGTCGCGGATACGGCGCTGAATCTCTGCGATCAGCTGCAAAAAGGCTTTCTCGATCTGGTTCTGCAAACCGATCTGGTCCGTCACGAAAGCGTGCGTAGCCTGGAGTTGGCCAGCCATCCGTTGGGCTGGATCGTCGCGAGCAATTCGATCTACAACCGCGACTACGCCGACCTCGCCGAACTGGCGCAGGAGCGGATCATCACCTACTCGAAAAACTCACGACCGCATCAGGATATCGTCGCGCTGATGCAGGCCAACGGCGTCATGGCGCCACGCTTGAATGGCGTGAACTCGGTGTCAGCGATCACCCGGTTGTTGCGTGACGGCTTCGGTATCGGCGCGCTGCCACCGGTGCTGGTGGCCGAGGAACTGGCACGCGGCGAACTGACCCTGCTCGACATCGCGCAGCGGCCGGCGAATCTGCCGGTGGTGGTGTCGTGGCGGGTCGGGGTTGAGTGGGTCGAGGAGATAGTGACGTTGTGTCAGCAGGTCTTGGCGGGGTATGCGCAAAAGGTGGGCAAGGACTGCATCACCCTCACTGACTGAGCACACTTGTGGCGAGGGAGCTTGCTCCCGCTCGGCTGCGCAGCAGTCGTAAAATCGTTACCTGCGCTCGTTCAGAATAAATGGACGGGAGCGCTTCGCACTCCAGCGGGAGCAAGCTCCCTCGCCACAGGGGAAATGAGCGATCTCAAAGGCCGCGCACGTCGCGATCTTCGATCGGCCGGCTCTGGCGCAGACGGCGGCCGCCGAGTACTACCCAGTCGATCAGGCGGAGCAGGCATTCGATGCCGAACGACAGCAGCAACGCCCCGCTCATGCCCCAGATCATTGCCTCTGGCGTCAGCAGGATCTGATAACTGTAGCCATTCCAGGTTTCCTTGCGAATGTCCGGGTCGGCGGCCAGCACCACTTGCAGGAAGCGCACGTACCACGGGCCTTGCATCGCCTGGAATTGTTTATCCAGCGCGACCTGGCGAGTGAGCAAGGTGTTCAGGCTGTCGGCATCGCTGCGAAAAATCGGGTCTTCGCTGGCCCGGTAATGCGCGACCAGCGCCTGCATGTCGCCTTTGAAAAACTGATCGGCGGTGCCCTGAAAACCACGCAGACCGGTCTGCGCTTCGATCAGATGCGCTTCGACCCGCTGGGCGTAATCGTTGATGAACCCCGGCACCTGGACACCGATCAACAGGCCCGCCGCAAACAACACCAGCCGTACATAACTGAGCAACATGGGTGCAAATCCTTATTCGGTCTTGCCCTGGCTGACGCATTCGCCGCGTCGCCACAGGCTCCATTGGCCCGGTTCATAGCGGGTCCAGGTTTCGTTTTCGGTCAAAGGCTCGGTGGCGATCACCGTGACCACGTCGTTGGGCGTGGTTTCGGCCTGGAAGTCGACAATCACGTCGACATCCTTGAGCCGTGCGGGGCCGAACGGTGCGCGCCGGGTGATCTGGGCCAGTTTGGTCGAGCAATAACAGAACAGCCAGTCGCCGTCGCTGAGCAGGCAATTGAACACGCCTTTGCTGCGGTATTCGGCGCAGGCGGCGACCAGATCCGGCAGCAGCACTTCGATATCCTCCGGTTCCGGAAAGGCTGCGCGCACACGGTTGAGCAAATCGCAGAACGCCGCTTCGCTGTCGGTATCGCCGACCGGGCGGTAGAAACTCTTGATCGGGGTGAAGTCGGCGAGCTGCCCGTTGTGCGCGAAACACCAGTTGCGCCCCCACAGTTCGCGGACGAACGGGTGGGTGTTGGACAGGCAGACCTTGCCGACGTTGGCCTGGCGAATATGGCCGATGACCACTTCGCTCTTGATCGGATAACGCTGCACCAGATTGGCGACTTCCGACTCGCTGCTCGCCGCCGGGTCCTGGAACAGCCGCAAGCCCCGGCCCTCATAGAAGGCAATGCCCCAGCCGTCGCGGTGCGGGCCGGTGCGGCCGCCGCGCTGCATCAGGCCGGTGAAGCTGAACACGATGTCGGTCGGCACGTTGGCACTCATGCCCAGTAATTCACACATGTGCGGACTCTCGGGTTACAGACGCGGCTCGACCCGCATGCGCTGCGGATTGTTCGGCACGGGCGGGCGACCGTAGCGGTCGTCACCGGCGCCGCCGAACGGCTGATCATCTTCGCGTTCTTCGGCACGGGCCGCAGCCTTGCCGGCCTCGGCGCGTTCGCGTCGGGCTGTCGAAGCACGCTCGATCGGCATACGGATCAAGACGAAAACCAGATAGACCCCGAAGGCGATCATGCCGTACATGAACAGATCGGAAACCGCGCGCCAGGCGTTGTTGCCGACCTTGAAGAGCGTGTCCAGTGCGGTGATGGCGATGGCCGGCGCAACCTTGGCTTTCACTGGATCGACGATGGTCGGGCTGAACAGCAACACCGCCATCAGCACACGCAGCGGCTCGCGCAGCCAGCGCCACATCCAGGTGGTCAGGCGCATCCATACCAGCAGGCAGCCTACGGCGGCAAAGGCGTAAAGGCCCCAGGCGATCAGATAGTCGTTCTCGGTCATGGTGTCCATGGCAAGGCAGGCAAAGAGGCGCTTATAGTAACGACTTTTCGCCCATGCGGCTTGTCCCAATAGACACATCCCCTGTAGGAGTGAGCCTGCTCGCGATAGCAATTGATCAGTCAAAGTTATTTTGAATGACACACCGCTATCGCGAGCAGGCTCACTCCTACAGGGATTGCGGCAGTTTCAAATGCTGCGAAAAACCCAATTTGTATATCTGTCCGAGAGCCTTCCATGCCCCAATCCGCCAATGTCATCCCAGCCCCGATTGCCCACCGGGCGCCCGGCGCCGACCCGTATGCCTGGCTGCAGGAGCGCGATACCGACGCGGTGCTCGACTACCTCAAGGCCGAAAACGCTTATCAGGAAGCGCAAACCGCTGATCAGGCCGAACTGCGCGAAAGCCTGTTCAACGAGATCAAGGGCCGGATTCTGGAAACCGACCTGTCCCTGCCCTCGCCCTGGGGCCCGTATCTGTATTACACGCGCACCACCGCCGGTGACGAATACGCCCGGCACTACCGCTGCCCGCGTCCGGCGGACGACAGCCTGACGCTCGACGAAAGCCGCGAACAGCTACTGCTCGATCCGAATGCGCTGGCCAATGGCGGCTTCTTCTCGCTCGGTGCTTTCAGCATCAGCCCCGATCACCAGCGCCTGGCTTACAGCGTCGATGCCTCGGGCGATGAGATCTACACGCTGTTCGTCAAGGAACTGTCCAACGACAAGGTCAGCGAACTCGAATTCGCAGACTGCGACGGCAGCATGACCTGGGCCAACGACAGTCTGACCCTGTTCTTCGGCGTGCTCGACGACACCCATCGCCCGCACAAACTGTTCCGCTATCGACTCGATGGCACCGCCGCCGAAGAGGTTTTTCACGAGCCGGACGGGCGTTTCTTCCTGCATTGCTACCGCGCCAGCTCCGAGCAGCAATTGCTGCTGTCGCTGGGCAGCAAGACCACCAGCGAAGTCTGGGCGCTGGACGCCAATCAGCCGCACCTGCCGTTCGCCTGTCTGGCGCCCCGGGTCGAAGATCACGAATACGACGTCGACCACGGCCTGCTCGATGGCGTCTGGACGTGGTTCATCCGCACCAACCGCGACGGCATCAACTTCGCCCTGTATCAGGCTGCGGATACCGGCGTACCGCCGAGCGAGGCCGACTGGCAGAATTTGATCCCGCACAGCGATGAAGTGATGCTCGACGGCGTCAGCCTCAACACCGAGGCGGTGACCTTGAGCCTGCGTGAAGGGGGTCTGCCGATCATCGAAGTTCATCCGCAGGGCCAAGCTTCATATCGCGTGCAACTGCCAGATGCGGCCTACAGCCTCCATGTGCAAAACAGCCTGGAGTTCGAGAGCGATCGCATTCGGCTGCGCTACGAAGCGTTGAATCGCCCGGCCCAGGTGCGCCAGTTGATTCTCGCCACGGGCGAGCAAACGGTGCTCAAGGAAACCCCGGTGCTCGGCCCGTTCGATGCCGACGCCTATGTCAGTCAGCGCCTGTGGGCCACCGCCCCGGACGGCACGCAGGTGCCGATCAGTCTGGTGATGAAGCGCGAGATGGTTGGCAAACCCGTGCCGCTGTATCTGTACGGTTACGGTGCCTACGGCTCCAGTCTCGATCCGTGGTTTTCCCACGCGCGCCTGAGCCTGCTCGATCGCGGCATGGCCTTCGCCATCGCCCACGTACGCGGCGGCGGCGAGCTGGGCGAAGCCTGGTATCGCGCCGGCAAGCAGGAACACAAACCCAACACCTTCAGCGACTTCATCGCCTGCGCTGAGTTTCTGGTGCTCAACGGCATCACCACGGCGGACAAACTGGCGATCAGCGGTGGCAGCGCCGGTGGCCTGTTGATCGGCGCGGTGCTTAACCAGCGTCCGGACCTGTTCGGCGTGGCGATTGCCGAAGTGCCGTTCGTCGACGTACTCAATACCATGCTCGACCCAGAACTGCCGCTGACCGTCACCGAATACGACGAATGGGGCAACCCGGAAGAACCGGACGTCTATGATCGGATCAAGGCTTATGCGCCGTACGAAAACGTCACCGCGCAGGCTTATCCACCACTGCTGGTAATCGCCGGCTACAACGACAGCCGTGTGCAATATTGGGAAGCAGCCAAGTGGGTAGCGAAATTGCGCGCGACCAAGACCGACGCCAACCTGCTGCTGCTCAAGACCGAACTGGGCGCCGGGCATGGCGGCATGAGCGGGCGCTATCAGGGATTACGTGACGTAGCACTCGAATATGCGTTTGTGTTCAAGGTTTTGCAGATGGCCTGAGGAACTCTGCGGGTGGCCTGGGTCTTAACACCAGACTCAACGCCTCCACCGATTCCCCTGTGTAGGAGCTGCCGAAGGCTGCGATCTTTTGATTTTTTAACAGCAAGATCAAAAGATCGCAGCC
>NZ_QETJ01000104.1:0-17406 GCF_003105095.1 Pseudomonas sp. NDM
AATGCATTCCAATAGTGGGAGCGAGCCTGCTCGCGAATAACGATAGCGCGGTTCCGCTGGCTGTACGCCGCAGGCCTTTGCTATCATGCGCGCGCTCTTTTGCGGGTAAACCCGACTAAAGCACTAGGTCTTATAGTTGACTTAAATGCTCGGGAATTGCATACTCCCGCCCATTCCGAACTCCGTGGTAACTGTCCATGCGACTGACTACAAAAGGCCGATACGCCGTGACCGCCATGCTTGACCTGGCGTTGCACGCGCAGCACGGGCCGGTGTCTCTGGCCGATATCTCCGAGCGCCAAGGCATCTCCCTGTCCTACCTCGAACAGCTGTTTGCCAAGCTGCGCCGCAGCAACCTGGTTTCCAGCGTTCGCGGTCCGGGTGGTGGCTACCAGTTGTCCCGCGACATGCAGGGCATCCAGGTCGCCCAGGTGATCGATGCGGTGAACGAATCGGTCGATGCCACCAAGTGCCAGGGCCAGGGCGATTGCCATTCCGGTGATACCTGCCTGACCCACCATCTGTGGTGCGACTTGAGCCTGCAGATTCACGAATTTCTGAGCGGTATCAGCTTGGCCGACCTTGTGACTCGCCGTGAGGTACAAGAAGTGGCCCAGCGTCAGGACCAGCGCCGTTGCAGCAGCAAGGCGCCACGCCTGGACAAGATTGAAGCGTCCGCCGTCGAATGACAGCCGAAGAGCTACCCGCGGCACGCCAGCCCTGATTTAGGAGATAGTCCATGAAATTGCCGATTTACCTTGATTACTCTGCAACCACCCCGGTTGATCCGCGCGTTGCGCAGAAAATGAGTGAATGCCTGCTGGTCGACGGGAACTTCGGTAACCCGGCGTCCCGTTCCCACGTGTTCGGCTGGAAGGCTGAAGAGTCCGTCGAAAACGCCCGTCGTCAGGTGGCCGATCTGGTCAATGCCGACCCGCGTGAAATCGTCTGGACCTCCGGTGCCACCGAATCCGATAACCTGGCGATCAAGGGCGCGGCACATTTCTACGCCTCCAAGGGCAAGCACCTGATCACCAGCAAGATCGAGCACAAGGCTGTCCTCGACACCATGCGCCAACTGGAGCGTGAAGGTTTCGAAGTGACCTACCTCGAGCCGACCGAAGACGGTCTGATCACGCCGGCAATGATCGACGCGGCCCTGCGCGAAGACACCATCCTGGTGTCGGTGATGCACGTCAACAACGAAATCGGCACCATCAACGACATCGCCGCCATCGGCGAGATGCTGCGCGCCAAGGGTGTGCTGTTCCACGTCGACGCCGCTCAGTCCACTGGCAAGGTCGAGATCGACCTGCAGAAGCTGAAAGTCGACATGATGTCGTTCTCCGCCCACAAGACTTATGGCCCTAAAGGCATCGGCGCGCTGTACGTCAGCCGCAAGCCGCGTGTGCGCATCGAAGCGACCATGCACGGCGGCGGTCACGAGCGTGGCATGCGCTCCGGCACCCTGGCTACCCACCAGATCGTCGGCATGGGTGAAGCGTTCCGCGTAGCCAAGGAAGACATGGCCGCTGAAAACGTGCGCATCAAAGCCTTGAGCGACCGTTTCTACCAGCAGGTCGAGCATCTGGAAGAGCTGTACGTCAACGGCAGCCTGACCGCCCGCGTTCCGCACAACCTGAACCTGAGCTTCAACTACGTTGAAGGCGAGTCGCTGATCATGGCGCTCAAGGATCTGGCGGTATCGTCCGGTTCGGCCTGCACCTCGGCGTCCCTGGAGCCTTCGTATGTACTGCGCGCCCTGGGCCGCAACGACGAACTGGCACACAGCTCGATCCGCTTTACCTTCGGCCGTTTCACCACCGAAGAAGAAATCGACTACGCCGCGCAGAAAGTCTGCGAGGCCGTTACCAAGCTGCGCGCTCTGTCGCCGCTGTGGGACATGTACAAAGACGGCGTCGATATCTCGAAAATCGAGTGGGCGGCACACTAACTATAGAAGCCGCCGGATACAGATCCTGTAGCGACGCGGCGGTTTACGCAGCGCAGTTGCAGGGTCTCAAGAGCGGCCCTGATGAGTGAGGATTGAGAATCATGGCTTACAGCGAAAAGGTCATCGACCACTACGAAAACCCGCGCAACGTCGGCAAGATGAACGCGGAAGATCCTGATGTCGGCACCGGCATGGTCGGCGCTCCGGCGTGCGGCGACGTGATGCGCCTGCAGATCAAGGTCAACGATCAGGGCGTTATCGAAGACGCCAAGTTCAAGACCTACGGCTGCGGTTCGGCGATCGCCTCCAGTTCCCTCGCTACCGAGTGGATGAAAGGCAAGACCCTGGACGAAGCCGAAACCATCAAGAACACTCAGCTGGCCGAAGAACTGGCCCTGCCGCCAGTGAAAATCCACTGCTCCGTGCTCGCAGAAGACGCTATCAAAGCGGCAGTTCGCGATTACAAGCAGAAGAAAGGCTTGATCTGACTTTCAAGATTTGGCGACGAGTAAGGAGTCACCGATGGCTATCAGCATGACAGAAGCGGCTGCTCGACACGTGCGGCGCTCCCTCGACGGGCGCGGCAAAGGTGAAGGGATTCGTCTGGGTGTTCGCACCACAGGCTGTTCCGGCCTTGCCTACGTGCTGGAGTTTGTCGACGAGGTAGTGGCGGAGGATCAGGTGTTCGAGAGTCACGGCGAAAAAGTGATCATCGACCCGAAAAGCCTGGCCTACCTGGACGGCACCGAGCTCGATTTCGTCAAGGAAGGGTTGAACGAAGGCTTCAAGTTCAACAACCCCAACGTGCGCGGTGAGTGTGGCTGCGGCGAAAGCTTCAACATCTGAGGCTGGTCGTGGGTATTCCTTGTCATTTCGCTTTATTCGAGCTGCAGCCGAGATTCCGCCTGGATCTCGAGCAGTTGGCCACGCGCTACCGTGAGTTGGCGCGCGGCGTCCATCCCGACCGTTTTGCCGACGCTTCGGAGCGCGAGCAGCGCTCGGCGCTCGAGCAATCGGCGCGGCTCAACGACGCCTACCAGACGCTCAAGAGCCCGGCCCAGCGTGCACGCTACCTGTTGAAGATCAGCGGGCATGAAGTGCCGATGGAAGTCACCGTCCACGATCCCGAGTTTCTTCTGCAGCAGATGCAATGGCGCGAAGAGCTCGAAGATCTGCAGGACAGTGCCGACCTCGACGGTGTCGCGGTATTCAAGCGTCGCTTGAAGGCAGCTCAGGAGCAGCTCAACGAAAGCTTCGCAGCCTGTTGGGATGATGCAGCGCAACGCGAGCAGGCCGAACGCCTGATGCGGCGCATGCAGTTCCTCGACAAGCTCACCTACGAAGTGCGCCAGCTGGAAGAGCGCCTCGACGATTAACCCAGCGCTGCCCTGATTGCACGCTGACAGACAGACAAGACCTGATCACCATGGCTCTACTGCAGATCGCCGAACCCGGCCAAAGTCCTCAACCGCACCAGCGTCGTCTGGCTGTGGGGATCGACTTGGGTACTACCAATTCGCTGGTCGCTGCGCTGCGCAGTGGTCTCTCCGAACCGCTGGCCGACGCCAACGGGCAGGTCATCCTGCCGTCCGCCGTGCGTTATCACGCTGACCGCGTCGAAGTCGGCGAGTCGGCCAAGCTCGCTGCATCCTCCGATCCTCTGAATACCGTGCTGTCGGTCAAGCGCTTGATGGGTCGTGGTCTTTCCGACGTCAAGCAACTGGGCGAGCAACTGCCGTACCGCTTTGTCGGTGGCGAATCGCACATGCCGTTCATCGACACCGTGCAAGGCCCGAAAAGCCCGGTCGAAGTGTCCGCCGATATTCTCAAGGTCCTGCGTCAGCGTGCCGAAGCGACCTTGGGCGGCGAACTGGTTGGCGCGGTGATCACCGTTCCTGCCTACTTCGATGATGCTCAGCGTCAGGCGACCAAAGATGCCGCCAAGCTTGCCGGTCTGAACGTGTTGCGTCTGCTCAATGAGCCCACCGCTGCTGCCGTGGCTTATGGTCTGGATCAGCACGCCGAAGGTCTGGTGGCGATCTACGACCTGGGTGGCGGTACTTTCGATATTTCGATCCTGCGTCTGACCGGCGGCGTTTTCGAAGTTCTGGCCACTGGCGGCGACAGCGCGCTGGGCGGCGATGATTTCGACCACGCGATTGCCGGCTGGATCATCGAGAGCGCTGGCCTGTCCGCCGATCTCGATCCGGGCGCACAACGCAATCTGCTGCAAACCGCTTGTGCGGCCAAAGAAGCCCTGACCGACGCGGCCAGTGTGGAAGTGGCTTACGGCGACTGGAAAGCACAACTGACCCGTGAAGCATTCGATGCGCTGATCGAGCCGATGGTCGCGCGCAGCCTGAAAGCCTGCCGCCGCGCCGTTCGCGATTCCGGTATCGAGCTGGAAGACGTCCACGCCGTGGTCATGGTCGGCGGTTCGACCCGCGTGCCGCGTGTTCGCGAGGCCGTTGCCGAAGCTTTCGGTCGTCAGCCATTGACGGAAATCGACCCGGATCAAGTGGTGGCCATCGGGGCCGCGATCCAGGCCGATACCCTGGCTGGCAACAAGCGCGATGGCGGCGAACTGCTGCTGCTCGACGTGATTCCGCTGTCCCTGGGGCTGGAAACCATGGGCGGTCTGATGGAAAAGGTGATTCCGCGCAACACCACCATTCCCGTCGCCCGCGCTCAGGATTTCACCACTTATAAAGACGGCCAGTCGGCCATGGCGATCCACGTCTTGCAGGGCGAGCGCGAGCTGATCAGCGACTGCCGCTCGCTGGCGCGCTTCGAATTGCGCGGCATTCCGGCGATGGTGGCCGGTGCGGCGAAGATTCGCGTGACCTTCCAGGTCGACGCCGACGGTCTGCTCAGCGTGTCTGCCCGTGAGCTGGGCTCGGGCGTTGAAGCGAGCATTCAGGTCAAGCCGTCCTACGGCCTGACCGATGGCGAAATCGCCAAGATGCTCAAGGATTCGTTCCAGCACGCCAATGACGACAAGGTCGCCCGCGTTCTGCGCGAGCAGCAAGTCGATGCCCAGCGCCTGCTCGAAGCAGTGCAGGGTGCGCTGGATACCGATGGCGAACGTTTGCTCGACGCCGAAGAGCGCATGGTCATCGAACTGCAGATGCAGGAATTGGCCGAACTGATGAAAGGTACCGATGGTTACGCCATCGAGCAGCAGACCAAGCGTCTGTCGCAAGTGACCGATGCTTTTGCTGCCCGCCGCATGGATCTGACGGTGAAAGCCGCTCTGTCGGGGCGCAACCTGAATGAAATCGAGGATATCTGATGCCGCAGGTCATTTTTCTGCCCCACGAGAAGTTCTGCCCTGAAGGCATGGTGGTCGAGGCTGCGCCCGGCACATCGATTCTCGAACTGGCCCACGAACACCACATCGAGATGGAAAGCGCCTGCGGCGGTGTCTGCGCCTGCACCACGTGCCACTGCATCATCCGCGAGGGTTTCGACTCGCTGGAAGAGGCTGACGAGCTGGAAGAAGACTTCCTCGATCGTGCCTGGGGCCTTGAAGCGCAATCGCGTCTGGCCTGTCAGGCCATCGTCGGTGAGGAAGACCTCACCGTCGAGATTCCGAAATATTCGCTTAACCATGCGGCCGAAGCGCCGCACTGACTGGTAAGACTGTCATGAGCTACGGTTGGAATGATGTTCAACGCATTGCCGAAGAGCTGGCCGAGGCCCACGAGGGGCTCGATCCATACTCTGTAGGTTTTGTCCGTCTGCAGCAGATGATCCTTGAGCTGCCTGACTTCGATGCTACTTCTGGTCGGGTCGGCGAGAAGGTGCTTGAAGCGGTTCAGGAGCTTTGGGCCGCAGAATCGGACTGATCGTCTCGCAGGTTAGGCAATACCCAAGAACCCGCGTATAATTCGCGGGTTTAATTTTTCGCAAATTACCGTTTCTGGAGTTACACCATGGCTGTTCAACGTACTTTCTCCATCATCAAGCCTGACGCCGTTGCTAAAAACGTGATCGGCAAGATCACCACTCGCTTCGAAGACGCTGGCCTGCGCGTTGTAGCTTCGAAACTGAAGCAACTGTCCAAAGCCGAAGCCGAAGGCTTCTACGCTGAGCACAGCGAGCGCGGTTTCTTCGGTGACCTGGTTGCTTTCATGACTTCCGGCCCGGTTGTCGTTCAGGTTCTGGAAGGCGAAAACGCTATCGCTCGCAACCGTGAGCTGATGGGCGCTACCAACCCTAAAGAAGCTGCTGCCGGCACCATCCGTGCTGACTTCGCTGAATCGATCGACGCCAACGCCGTTCACGGTTCGGACTCCGAAGCTGCTGCCGCTCGCGAAATCGCTTACTTCTTCGCAGCTACTGAAGTAACCACTCGCTAAGCATTGCTTGCAGAGTGAAGGTGAATCCATGACTACATCGACTGTTAAAACAAACCTGCTGGGTCTGACCCAGCCGGAAATGGAAAAATTCTTCGACTCAATCGGGGAGAAGCGTTTCCGTGCCGGTCAGGTAATGAAATGGATTCACCACTTTGGCGTCGATGATTTCGATGCCATGACGAACGTCAGCAAAGCCTTGCGCGACAAGCTCAAGGCCATTGCTGAAGTACGTGGTCCGGAAGTGGTCAGCGAGGACATCTCCAGCGACGGCACCCGTAAATGGGTGGTGCGCGTGGCGTCCGGCAGCTGCGTCGAGACCGTGTACATTCCCCAGGGCAAACGCGGCACCTTGTGCGTTTCGTCCCAGGCAGGCTGTGCCCTGGATTGCAGTTTCTGCTCCACCGGCAAGCAAGGCTTCAACAGCAACCTCACCGCCGCCGAAGTCATCGGTCAGGTGTGGATTGCCAACAAATCTTTCGGCAGCGTCCCGGCCACCGTCGACCGCGCCATCACCAACGTGGTGATGATGGGCATGGGCGAGCCGTTGCTGAACTTCGACAACGTCGTCGCCGCCATGCATCTGATGATGGATGACCTCGGCTACGGGATCTCCAAGCGCCGCGTGACCCTGTCCACCTCGGGTGTGGTGCCGATGATCGATGAGCTGGCCAAGCACATCGACGTATCCCTGGCGTTGTCGCTGCACGCACCAAATGACGCATTGCGTAACCAATTGGTGCCGATCAACAAGAAATATCCGCTTAAGATGCTGCTCGAGTCGTGCCAGCGCTACATGTCCGCCCTTGGCGAGAAACGTGTGCTGACCATCGAGTACACCTTGCTCAAGGACGTCAACGACAAGCTTGAGCACGCGGTGGAAATGATCGAGCTGCTCAAAGACATCCCGTGCAAGATCAACCTGATCCCGTTCAACCCGTTCCCGCACTCCGGGTACGAGCGGCCGAGCAACAATGCCATCCGCCGCTTCCAGGATCAGTTGCATCAGGCCGGCTTCAACGTCACCGTGCGCACCACTCGTGGTGAAGACATCGATGCCGCATGTGGTCAATTGGTAGGGCAGGTGCTGGATCGCACCCGTCGCAGCGAACGTTACATCGCCGTGCGCGAGTTGAGCGCCGACAGCGATCTGGCACAGAACGCCGCGAACACTAACTAAGAGAGGATCTCTATGTCCCTGCGCTTTGCGCTGCTGTTGCTGTTGGCCAGCCTGTGCGCTGGTTGTGTCCTGTCGGGTGACTACAACCCGATGAAGACCAGCAAGGGCCGCGATGAAGCGCGGGCTGCCTACGTGCAGCTGGGGCTGGGCTACCTGCAGCAGGGCATGACCGAGCGGGCCAAGGTGCCCTTGAAGAAAGCGCTGGAGCTGGACGGATCCGACCCTGACGCCAATGCGGCCCTCGGTCTGGTGTTTCAGGCCGAAATGGAGCCTGCACTGGCCGACGAGCACTTTCGCAAGGCCCTGTCTTCCCGTCCCGCCGATGCGCGCATCCTCAACAACTACGGCAGTTTTCTCTACGAACAACAACGCTACAAGGAAGCCTACGAGCGTTTTGAACAAGCGGCCGCCGATACCCTGTATCCTGAGCGTTCGCGGGTCTTCGAAAACCTCGGCATGACCGCCGCCAAGCTGGGCCAGCGTGATCTGGCGCAGCAACAGCTGGAAAAAGCCCTGCGCCTGAACCGCCAACAACCACGCGCATTGCTGGAAATGGCTGAGTTGTCCTTCGAAGACAGGCATTATGTGCCCGCGCGTGACTATTACGACCGTTTCAGCCAGCTGACCGAACAAAATGCACGTAGTCTATTGCTCGGCGTTCGGCTGGCAAAAGTGTTTGAAGATCGCGACAAGGCAGCCAGTTACGGTCTGCAATTAAAACGACTCTATCCCGGTACGCCGGAATATCAGCAATACCTGTCGGAGCAATGATGAAAGCGGCGCATCCCGAAGTTGTAGCAGCGAATCGCGTTAATCCCGGTGAGACCCTGCGCCAGGCCCGCGAAAGCAATGGCTGGTCGCTGGCCGAAGTGGCCCTCAAGCTCAACCTCACCGTGACGTCCCTGAGCAATCTTGAAGCCGGCGCTTTCGACAAGCTGCCGGGGCATACCTTCGCTCGCGGTTACATTCGCGCCTATGCCAAATTGCTCGGCATGGACCAGACCGTTCTGGTTCAGCAATTCGACCAGTCCACCGGCACCGACTCCCAGGGCAGCAACGTTCACGCCCTCGGTCGGATCGAAGAGCCGGTGCGCGTTTCCCACACGATTTTGCGTATCGTCAGCCTGTTGCTGCTGATCGCGGTCATCGGCGGCGGTTTCGTCTGGTGGCAGGATCAGACCTCGCAGCGCACCCGCGATCTGACCAGCCTCGCGCCGGAGCACGTCGAAGTCGAAGGCGCTGACGGCACCACGCAGATTCACCCGATCGACGAGCCGGAAGATCAGGCTGACAACTCGACTTCGCTGGCCTTGCCGCAGTCGGAAACCAGCGCTGAATCCACCGGTGCCGAATCCGCTGCGCCAGCGACCGAGCCAGCTGCCCCGGCAGTTGCGCCAAGCGCACCGGCACAGACGCCTGCGCCAGTGGTGGCGGCTCCGGCCACTCCAGCGCCGAATGTCCCAGCGACACCTGCCCCGACCGCGCCGGTTGCTCAAGCGCCAAGCGCTGAAGCAGCTGCGCCGGTTGCCGGCGAAGGTCAGGTCCAGCTGCAGTTCACAGGCGATTGCTGGGCACAGGTGACCGATGGCCGTGGCAAAGTGATTTTCAGCGGCCTGAAGCATAAAGGCGACAGCGTGAGTGTTTCCGGCAAGCCGCCGCTCGCTGTACGTCTGGGCGTTGCCCGCGCGGCACAGGTCAGCTACAACGGCCAACCGGTCGATATCGCTCCGTTCACCAGTGGCGAGACTGCTCGCCTGAAGTTGGGTCAATAAGTCATGCACGGCGAATCTCCAATCAAACGTCGCGAATCGCGCAAGATCTGGGTCGGCAACGTACCGGTGGGCGGCGACGCGCCGATCGCTGTGCAGAGCATGACCAACAGCGACACCAATGACGTGGCCGCGACCGTGGCGCAGATCAATCGTCTGGAAGCTGCCGGCGTCGACATCGTTCGCGTCTCGGTACCGGACATGGACGCCGCCGAGGCGTTCGGCAGGATCAAGCAACTGGTCAAAGTGCCGTTGGTGGCCGACATTCACTTCGACTACAAGATCGCCTTGCGCGTGGCCGAACTGGGCGTCGACTGCCTGCGTATCAACCCGGGCAACATCGGTCGCGAAGACCGCGTGCGTGCCGTGGTCGATGCGGCCCGTGATCGCGGCATTCCGATCCGCATCGGCGTCAACGCCGGTTCCCTGGAAAAAGACCTGCAGAAGAAATACGGCGAGCCGACCCCGGCCGCATTGGTCGAATCCGCGCTGCGCCACGTTGAGCACCTCGAACGCCTGAATTTCCAGGACTTCAAGGTCAGCGTGAAGGCCTCCGACGTGTTCATGGCTGTCGAAGCCTACCGTTTGCTGGCGAAAGAAATCGTTCAGCCATTGCACCTGGGCATCACCGAAGCTGGCGGTTTGCGTTCGGGCACGGTGAAATCCGCCGTGGGCCTAGGTATGCTGCTCGCCGAAGGGATTGGCGATACTATCCGCATCTCGCTGGCGGCCGATCCGGTCGAGGAAGTGAAGGTCGGTTACGACATTCTCAAGTCTTTGCATCTGCGTTCCCGTGGCATCAACTTCATCGCCTGCCCGAGCTGCTCGCGGCAGAACTTCGATGTGGTCAAGACCATGAACGAGCTGGAAGGGCGCCTTGAAGACCTGCTGGTGCCGCTGGATGTCGCGGTCATCGGTTGCGTGGTCAACGGCCCCGGCGAAGCCAAGGAAGCCCATATCGGCTTGACCGGCGGCACGCCAAACCTGATTTACATCGACGGCAAGCCGTCGCAGAAGCTGACGAATGACAATCTGGTGGACGAGCTGGAAAAGCTGATCCGCCAGAAAGCGGCCGAAAAGGTCGAAGCTGACGCTGCCGTTATTGCGCGCGGCTGATCGAACGAATTAAGGAAATTTTGTGAGCAAGTCTCTGCAAGCCATTCGTGGCATGAATGACATCCTGCCCGAACAGACCCCGCTGTGGCGTTATTTCGAAGGCACTGTGGCGCGTCTGCTGGATAACTACGGTTACAAGCAGATCCGCATGCCGATCGTCGAGTTCACCGAGCTGTTCAAACGCTCGATCGGCGAAGTCACCGATATCGTCGAAAAAGAGATGTACACCTTCGAAGACCGCAATGGCGACTCCCTGACCCTGCGTCCGGAAGGCACCGCGGCCTGCGTGCGCGCAGTGCTCGAACACGGCATCACCGGCGGCGGTCAGGTGCAGAAACTCTGGTACATCGGCCCGATGTTCCGCCACGAGCGTCCGCAGAAAGGCCGCTATCGCCAGTTCCACCAGATCGGTCTGGAGGTGTTCAACCTCGACGGTCCGGACATCGACGCCGAGCTGATCATCATGACCTGGCGCCTGTGGGGCGAGCTGGGCATTCGAGATGCGGTCAAGCTCGAACTCAACAGCCTCGGCACCAGCGAATCCCGTGGCCGCTATCGTGAAGCGCTGGTCGAGTACCTCTCGGCGCACCACGACAAGCTCGACGAAGACAGCCAGCGTCGCCTGAAAACCAACCCGCTGCGCGTGCTCGACACGAAAAATGCCGACACCCAGGCCGTGCTGGTCGATGCGCCGAAAATGGCCGATTACCTCGACGACGAGTCCCGTGCTCACTTCGAAGGACTGAAGGCGCGTCTGGATGCCGTCGGCATTCCTTACGTGCTCAACCCGAAACTGGTGCGCGGCCTCGATTACTACAGCAAAACCGTTTTCGAATGGGTCACCGACAAGCTCGGCGCCCAGGGCACCGTGTGCGCGGGCGGCCGTTACGACGGTCTGGTCGAGCAGATGGGCGGCAAGCCAACCCCGGGCGTGGGTTTCGCCATGGGCATCGAGCGCCTGGTCCTGATGCTCGAAACCCTCGAGCAGATCCCGGAAGAAATTTCCCGTCAGGTCGACGTCTACCTCTGCGCCTTCGGTGAAGAAGCCGAGCTGGCCGGTCTGGCCCTGGCCGAACGGGTTCGCGATCAACTTCCAAACCTGCGCCTGCAAGTCAATGCCGGCGCCGGCAGTTTCAAAAGCCAGTTCAAGAAGGCCGACAAGAGCGGTGCGCTGTACGCATTGATCCTCGGTGACGACGAAATGGCCCAGCAAGTGGTAGGTTTCAAACCCCTGCGTGGCCAGGGCGAACAACAAAGCATTGCCTGGGATGCGCTCGCCGCTCACCTGGCCACCTGCGTCGTGCAGGGTTGAAGCTGTCTTAACAGCCGATTTAGCGATTAAGGAGTATTGGGGTGTCGAGTACCGAAGACGAACAGTTGGCGGATTTGAAGGACTGGTGGACACGCAACGGCAAACCTCTGGTCACCGGCGGCCTGTTGGCGCTGGTCATCGTGTTCGGCTGGCAGGCATATCACAAGTACCAGAGCAACCAGTCGCAAGGCGCCTCGGTGCTCTATCAGCAATTGCTGGAAACCACGCTGACGCCTGACGGCAAGCCTGATGCGGCCCGCGTTGCCGATCTGGCCGGCAAGCTCAACAGCGAATACGGCGGTTCGGCCTACGCGCAGTACGGCAGCCTGTTCGTCGCCAAAGTAGCGGTCGACAGCGGCAAGCTGGACGACGCGGCGACCGAACTCAAAGCCATTGTCGACAAACCGGCCAACCCGGCGCTGGGCGAAATCGCCCGTCAGCGTCTGGCGCAAGTGCTGGGCGCGCAGGACAAGGCTGAAGATGCCCTGAAACTGCTCGACGGCGATGCCGACAAAGCGTTCCTGGCCACTCGCGAAGAACTCAAGGGCGACCTGCTGGTGCGCTTGGGCCGTACCGATGACGCGAACAAGGCGTATCAAAAAGCCAAGGCGGCACTGTCGGATGAAGCGGCGGTCGGTGGCCTTCAAATCAAGCTCGACGACCTGGCCAAAGGGGATGCGTGACGTGATCCGTTGGAAGCATGCAGCATTGCTGGCTCTGGCCCTTCTGGCCGCGGGTTGCAGCAGCAACAGCAAGAAAGAATTGCCACCGGCCGAACTGACCGACTTCAAAGAAGAAGTCGTTCTGCACAAGCAGTGGAGCCGCTCGATCGGTGACGGTCAGGGCGAAACCTACAACATGCTGGTGCCGGCGATCGACGGTGACACCATCTACGCCGCTGATGTCACTGGCGTGGTGATGGCGCTGGATCGCAGCAACGGCGACGTGAAGTGGGACCAGGATCTGGAACTGCCTGTCTCCGGCGCCGTTGGCGTGGGTTACGGTCTGGTACTGATCGGTACCCTGCGTGGCGAAGTTGTCGCGCTCGATACCAGCAATGGTGATGAGAAGTGGCGTGCCCGCGTCAACAGTGAAGTCCTCGCGCCGCCGGCCAACAACGGCGACGTGGTGGTTGTACAGACCCAGGACGATCGTCTGATCGGTCTGGACGCGGCCACTGGCAACCAGCGCTGGGTGTATGACAGCACCCCGGCGGTCCTGACCCTGCGTGGCACCAGTGCTCCGCTGGTGACCAATCGTCTGGCGGTAGCTGGCCTGTCGACCGGTAAAGTGGTCGCTCTGGATATCACCAACGGCGTGCCGGTGTGGGAACAACGTATCGCCATTCCACAGGGTCGTTCGGAACTGGAGCGCGTGGTCGACATCGACGGCGGTCTGCTGTTGTCTGGCGGCACGCTGTACGTCGCCAGCTATCAGGGTCGCGTGGCGGCACTGGACCTGGAAAGCGGTCGCCAACTGTGGCAGCGCGATGCGTCGAGCTACGCCGGTATCGCTCAGGGTTTCGGCAGCGTTTACGTGAGCCTGTCCTCGGGCACCGTCGAAGGCGTCGACGAGCGTTCGACCACTGCACTGTGGAGCAACGATTCGTTGGCTCGCCGTCAACTGTCGGCACCGGAAGTGTTCTCCAGCTACGTAGCTGTGGGTGACCTGGAAGGTTATCTGCACCTGCTGAGTCAGGTCGACGGTCGTTTCGTCGGCCGTGAACGCATCGACAGCGACGGCCTGCGTGCCCGTCCGCTGGTGGTGGGCGACACGATTTATGTGTATGGCAACAGCGGCAAACTGGAAGCCCTGACCATCAAGTAACAACTATGCTTGGGGTTCATCCCCAAGCGGCCCTGCATCAGCAGGGTTTTGCAGCGCCCCCGGGTGTTGCCCCGAGCACCAGCCGCTGCCTCGCAGCGGCTTTTGTATTTTCTGAAATAACGCAGTGGAGAGCCGCATGGTTCCCGTAATCGCCCTGGTGGGCCGACCGAACGTCGGCAAGTCCACCTTGTTCAACCGCCTGACCAGGACTCGTGACGCCATCGTCGGCGACCTGTCCGGTCTGACCCGTGATCGCCAGTACGGTGAGGCCAAGTGGCAAGGGCGTTCCTACATTCTGATCGACACCGGCGGTATCTCCGGTGACGAACATGGTATGGACGAAAAAATGGCCGAGCAGTCGCTGCTGGCCATCGAAGAAGCCGATGTGGTGCTGTTTCTGGTAGATGCCAAGGCCGGTTTTACCGCTGCCGACCAGATGATCGCCGAGCATTTGCGCAAACGTAACAAGCGTTCCCACGTGGTGGCCAACAAGGTCGACAACATAGACCCGGAAATGGCCCGCGCCGAATTCGCCCCGCTGGGCATGGGCCACGCGATCCCGATCGCCGGCGCCCACGGCCGTGGCATCACGCAACTGCTGGAAGCCGCCCTGAGCGAATTCCCGCGCGATGATGACGAGCCGGCTGAAGGTGAAGAGGAAGAAGTCGTCGCCGAAGGCGAGGAAGCCAAGCGCATTCCTGGCCCGAGCGAGAAAGACGGGATCAAGATCGCCATCATCGGCCGTCCTAACGTCGGCAAGTCGACTCTGGTCAACCGCATGCTCGGTGAAGACCGCGTCATCGTGTATGACCAGCCCGGCACTACCCGCGACAGTATCTACATTCCGTTCGAACGCAATGAAGAGAAGTACACGCTGATCGACACCGCCGGTGTGCGCAAGCGCGGCAAGATCCACGAAGAAGTCGAAAAATTCTCCGTGGTCAAAACCCTGCAGGCGATCAAAGACGCCAACGTGGTGATCTTCGTCATGGACGCCCGCGAGGGTGTGGTCGATCACGACTTGAACCTGCTGGGCTTCGCGATCGAATCCGGTCGTGCGCTGGTCATCGCGATCAACAAGTGGGACGGCATGACGCCGAGTGAGCGCGACTTCGTCAAGGTCGAGCTGCAACGCCGGCTGTTCTTCGTCGACTACGCCGACATTCACTTCATCTCGGCGCTGCACGGTACTGGCGTGGGCAACCTCTACGCCTCGGTGCAGAACTCGTTCAAGTCCGCGGTTACCCGCTGGCCGACCAACCGCCTCACCCAGATTCTGGAAGATGCGGTGGGCGAGCACGCGCCACCGATGGTCAACAACCGCCGGATCAAGCTGCGTTACGCTCACCTGGGTGGCGCGAACCCGCCGATCATCGTGATCCACGGTAACCAGATCGAGAAAGTGCCGAAGTCGTACGTCCGCTATCTGGAAAACACTTACCGTCGTGTACTCAAGTTGGTCGGTACGCCGATCCGCATCGAGTTCAAGGGCGGCGAGAACCCGTACGAAGGCAACAAGAACACGCTGACCGACCGCCAGGTCAACAAGAAGCGTCGCTTGATGTCGCACAACAAAAAAGCCAGCAAGAAGCGCCGCGACAAGAAGTGATTGACTGTCTGGAGTGGGATTTTTGTGGCGAGGGAGCTTGCTCCCGCTGGATCGCGAAGCGATCCCGAAGCCTGCAACCGTAGTCGTTCAGACAGAACGCATCGGGCTGCTTTGCGACTGCTGCGCAGCCGAGCGGGAGCAAGCTCCCTCGCCACAGAGTTCGGTGTGCTGGCAAAGAAGAAGGGCGCCGTTCAGGCGCCCTTTTTTTATGAGCGCCGGATGGGCTATCCTCGGGCTCTCCCGCGCCGTCGTCAGAGCCGGGTGTTGAGCAGAGAACCCCCGATGATCACCAGCAAGCTGCCGAATGTCGGCATCACTATTTTCACGCAGATGTCTCAGCTCGCGGCGCAGACCGGCGCGATCAACCTGTCTCAGGGTTTCCCGGATTTCGACGGGCCGCAGTCGCTGCGTGATGCGGTCGGGCGGCATATCGCCAGTGGCCATAACCAGTATTCGCCGATGACCGGATTGCCGGCGTTGCGTGAGCAGATCGGGGCGAAGATCGCGCGCAGTTATGGCGTGAATGTCGATGCCGATCACGAAGTGACAGTGACGCCCGGTGCGACTCAGGCAATCTTCTGCGCGATTCAGGCAGTTATCCACAGCGGCGACGAAGTCATCGTGTTCGATCCGTGCTACGACAGCTATGCACCGGCCACGGAGTTGGCAGGTGGTCGTTGCGTGCATGTGCAACTGAACCCGGACGATTTCTCCATCGATTTCGACCAGCTCGCCGCGGCCCTGAGCCCGCGCACGAAAATGATCGTCATCAACACACCGCATAACCCGAGCGGCGCCTTGATCAGCCGCGACGAGCTCGATCAACTGGCGGCGTTGATCCGTGATCGCGACATCTACCTGATCAGCGACGAAGTCTACGAACACCTGGTGTTCGACGGCGTACCGCATGTCAGCGTGCTGGCCCATGAGGAGCTGTATCAGCGGGCGTTCGTGGTCAGCTCGTTCGGCAAGACTTACCACGTCACTGGCTGGAAAACCGGCTACGTCGTCGCGCCGCCGGCCCTGACGGCCGAGCTGCGTAAAGTGCATCAGTACGTGAGTTTCTGTGGCGTGACACCGCTGCAATACGCGCTGGCCGACTACATGGCCGAGCACCCGGAGCACGTTGAACAGTTGCCGGGCTTCTATCAGGCCAAGCGCGATCTGTTCTGCGATCTGCTCGCGCCGTCGCGCTTCAGCTTCACCCGGGTGAGCGGCACCTATTTCCAGCTGGTCGATTATTCGCAGATCCGTCCCGATCTGAATGATGTCGACATGGCCATGTGGATGACCCGCGAGCACGGTGTCGCGAGCATTCCGGTGTCGGTGTTCTACCAGAATCCACCGCAAGGCCAGCGCCTGATACGCCTGTGCTTTGCCAAACGCGAGGAGACGCTGCGTGAAGCGGCGGCGAAACTATGCGTGATCTGAGTACATTGCCCGACCTGACCCTGGCGCTGATCCAGACGAGCCTGGCCTGGCACGATCGCCGGGCCAACCTCGAGCATTTCGAGCTATTGCTGGAGCAGGCCCGTGGTGCCGATCTGATCATCCTCCCGGAGATGTTCACCACCGGGTTTTCCATGGAATCGGAAACCCTCGCCGAGGCGGAAAACGGGCCGACCAGCAAATGGCTGCGGACGCAGGCAGCGAAGTTCGATGCGGTCATCACTGGCAGCGTGATCATTCAGGCGGCTGACGGCAGCCATCGTAACCGCCTGCTGTGGGCGCGGCCGGACGGCGAAGTGCTGCATTACGACAAGCGCCACCTGTTCCGCATGGCCGGCGAGCACAACCATTACACCCCGGGCGAGCGTCAGGTGCAGTTCGAACTCAAGGGCTGGCGGATTCGTCCGCTGATCTGCTACGACCTGCGTTTCCCGGTGTGGAGCCGCGACGCGCAGGACACCGATCTGCTGCTGTACACCGCGAACTGGCCGGGCGCACGGCGTCTGCACTGGAATCGCTTGCTGCCGGCGCGTGCGATTGAAAACCTCTGCTACGTAGCGGCGGTGAATCGGGTGGGCAGCGATGGCAAGGGCTTCGCGTATACCGGTGACAGTCAGGTGCTGGATTTCCAGGGCGAGACTTTGCTGGCGGCGGGGGAGGCGGATGGCGTGTTCAAAGTGATTCTGGAAGCTGCGCCGTTGGCTGCTTATCGCGAACGTTTCCCGGCGAACCTGGATGCCGATACATTCCAGTTCACTTGAAAAGCAAAAGATCGCAGCCTTCGGCAGCTCCTACATTGGGACGGCGTACATCCTGTAGGAGCTGCCGAAGG